>NZ_BAIO01000074.1 GCF_000613305.1 Komagataeibacter kakiaceti JCM 25156 | reverse complement strand
TACGGTCGGTGCGGCAAAGAACGCGGCGGCGATTTCCTCCTCGGACATGCCTTTCTCCAGCATGTCACGGAAGGCGCGAAACTGATCCAGCGGGTGCAGGGCCACGCGCTGGACGTTTTCGGCCAGGGAATCATCCTCGGCGAGAATGGCCGATCCAACCTCGCGCACCACGCATGGCACGGGCGCCGTCTTCGCCAGTTTCTTCTGCTTCACCAGCAGCTCGAGCGCGCGAAAACGTCGTCCGCCAGCGGGCACTTCATAAGTGCCGGTCTCGACCCCGGCATCATCAACGACTGGCCGGACGTTCAGGCTCTGCAGCAGTCCGCGGCGCTCGATGTCGCGGGCCAGTTCCTCGATCGACAGGCCGGATTTCACACACCGCACGTTGGACTGGGACAGCACCAGCCGGTTGAACGGAATGTCACGGGACGAACTGAGGCTGATTTTGGGAATGGCGGTCGCCATGACGAAAACTCCATGACGGGCGGACAGGAGCCTCTCTCCCACCCTCTCAACCCGTCACGAAAATCCGCGCAGCCCCCTGACTCTGAAAGCTACCCCCCATACCAAGTAATTCCCTATTCCCGGCAAAAAAAGTCAGCAAAGGGGGAGAGTAGACTGTCGGTTAACGGTCACGGCAGGCAAAAAGCTGCTATTCACTTGCTATGCTGCTTACGACCGCCATGCACCCATTCTGACTATTCGACTGACAGTTGCAATGTCCTGAAAGCCGATATTGTTTATGGCGTAGCCTAGCACCAGCCGATTACTCCGGCGTATAGTTCGTGCCCTTGCGAAAGCGTTCTCCCGATCCGGAAGCGGCCGGATCCCTAGATTGTTTTCGAGGGTTATGTGCGGTGGACTGTTGACTGCGCTCAATAGGTACAGTCATCTAAAGTCGTGAACATGCCTAAATTTTTCCGCCCACACCCTTAAACTTTTCAACGAACGCAGAGATGCGCTGGAACACATCTCTTTTTTTGGTCAGGTATTTTGGATTGAGCGGGCTCATTTTTGGAAGGATCGAGTTCAACTCTGTACCGTTTTCGCTCGCATATTCACGCTTGATCGACGTCGCAATATAGCGCTTGGCGGCCTCCGCGTTCAATTTTTCATCGGTTATCAATTCTTCCGCTTCCCGGCATCGTTCGGCTTGTGCGAAGGCAAAAAAAGCCTCAATCACCCCCGCCTTGTCCTCCAGTTCGTCTAGGTTTGTCTGATTGATGAAATCAACAATGAGGCTTTCTTTCGCGCGGTTACCAATACTGGCACGAATAACACGACGAATTTCGTCAACAATTTCTGACTTTCTCTTCGTTTTTTTGTTGCACTCGAAAATTAGCTCAAGAATATAATCCAGATTTATTTCCTGGGATTTCAAGAGGTCGACCTCAAAGACGACATCATCCCAATCGATCGTTGACTCAACCTGCTCGGCGCTAGCCTTTTCACGGCGAAGCCAGTCCCGAATGTCATTATAGGTCGAACGATAGTCCTGGACCTTTCGGTCAGCAGGCATCTCGATGCTCTTGAGCTCGTCAACGTCATCATCACTCAAATGATGTCGCTCCTTGAACGCTCTCACCGCTTCGGGATCACTCTCGTCGATTTCCTGAAGCTCTCTCAGGTTGGAGAACTCATCATAATTCTGAAGGATATTCTCAACACGGAGATACTCACCGAACAGCTTCGCAAAGGCCTTCTTGTCCGCTTCCTTTTCGATGGCAGTGGGATCCGGGAAACGCTCTTCCAATTCACGGACGACATCGATAAAACCTCGCCTCGCCTCGCCTGTCGTCTGGTCCGTAAAACCTTCCATGTAGTCTGAGTAGCTTTTCTCCAGAACGACGTTCTTGGTATTGGCGTTACCAAAGAGTGTAATCGCCTTGACAGTCGCCTCTTCCAAGTCGCGGAAGGTAACAATATTGCCAAAGGACTTGGTCGCATCATAAATGCGGTTAGTGCGGGAGTAGGCTTGTATAAGGCCATGAAAACGCAGATTCTTGTCGACGAACAGCGTGTTCAAAGTTGGCGCGTCGAAGCCGGTCAGGAACATGCCAACCACAATGAGCAGGTCAACTTCCTTGGTTTTCACCCGTTTTGCCAGATCCCGGTAATAATTCTGGAAGCCCTTGCTATCTACGCTGAAATTCGTTCGGAAACAGGCGTTGTAGTCCGCGATCGCGGCGTTCAGGAATTCCTTGGCGCTGCTATTCAGCGCCGAAACCTCAAAACTCTCGTCAGGAATGTCGCCAATCGCATCCTGTTCTTCGTTGGCCGCGAATGAAAAGATGGTCGCGATCTTCAACGGCTTGTCGCTACCGTCCTGCAGCGCATTCAGCTTTTCATAATAGAGCTTGGCTGCATCAACGCTGCTCACCGCGAACATGGCGTTGAAGCCCTTATTGTCTCCATAGAGACGATGCGTCTTGCGGCGGAAGTTATCGAGAATGTACTGGGAAATCTCGGCGATTCGTTTGGGGTGCTGAAGAGCTTGCCTGTTTTCGGCGGCGGTCAGCTACTTTCATCCTGTTCGGTTTCGATCGCTTTGAACTGCGGGCGCACATCATTGTAGTCGACCTTGAACTTCAGCACCTTCTCGTCGCGGATCGCGTCGGTGATCACATAGGAATGAAGTTCGCTCCCGAATACGCTGGCTGTCGTCTCCGCACCCGAAGCATTTTCCGGAAAGATCGGCGTGCCGGTGAAGCCAAACTGGCAGAACTGTTTGAACTTCCGCTTGAGGTTCTTCTGTGCCTCACCAAACTGGCTGCGATGGCACTCGTCGAAAATGAAGACGACGCGCTGGGTATAGACCGGCAGGTCGCCCTCGCTCTTCATCAGATTGTTGAGCTTCTGGATGGTCGTGACGATGATCTTGTTATCGTCCTTGGAGAGGTTTCGCTTCAACCCGGCTGTACTGTCCGATCCATTGACGCTGTCCGGCGAGAATCGCTGATATTCCTTCATCGTTTGGTAATCAAGATCCTTTCGGTCGACCACGAAAAAGACCTTGTCGATGAAGTCGAGCTGCGTGGCAAGGCGGGCCGCCTTGAAGCTGGTCAGCGTTTTGCCTGAGCCTGTAGTGTGCCAGATATATCCGCCGCTTTCCGGTTTACTAAGCGTCCTACCTTCGAACGAGCTTTTGATCTTTCGTAAGATTCGCTCAGTCGCCGCGATCTGATAGGGGCGCATCACCAGCAGCGTGTCGCTAACATCGAAAACAGAATAGTTTAGCAACACGTTCAACAACGTGCGCTTCTCGAAGAAGGTCGCCGTAAAATCCTTCAGGTCCCGGATCAGGCTGTTATCGGCCTGAGCCCAGTTCATCGTAAAATCAAAGCTGTTCTTATCGCGCTTGGTCGTGTTGGCGAAGTAGCGCGTATCCGTGCCGTTCGAGATTACGAGGATCTGGAGGTACTTAAAGAGCGAACTGTCCGAGTTGAAGCTCTCCTTGCTGTAGCGGTGGATCTGGTTGAATGCTTCCCGAATAGCGACGCCACGCTTTTTCAGCTCGACTTGCACCAGCGGCAGCCCATTCACCAGAATGGTCACATCGTAGCGATTCGCATGAGTGCCCGCTTGCTCGAACTGCTTGATGACCTGAACCTTGTTGCGGCAGATATTGGCCTTATCAACCAGATAGATGTTCTGTATACGGCCATCATCGAAGACGAAGTCAAAGATGTAGTCGTCGTGGATCTTGCGGGTCTTGTCAGTGGCACTGTCGCTGGGTCGATCCAGATAGGTCTCAACGAAGCGCACCCATTCCTTATCAGTAAATTGAACATCGTTGAGGGCTTGCAGCTGAACGCGAACATTCGCCAGCATGGCGCTGGTTGATTTCAGGTCAGGCAGATACTCATAGCCTTGATCGTGCAGGTCCTGAACAAGCTCGCGCTCTAGGTCGGTCTCAGACTGATAGCTGTCAGCCGCCTCCCAGGCGCGCACATATTTATCGAGAACGATAAAGCGATTAGTCTCGGCGATCGGCGTCGTCTGCTCAGGCATTCGGGGGCTCCTTCTGCCAATAGCTGTAATTGTTGCGCAGATGATCCAGCAGGAGCTTCACCGTCTGCTTTTCCTCTGGCGATGGCTCGGCGATGGCCTCGCTGGAGAGCGTGTTATGGCTTGTAAACTGAATGATACGGTTCAAGTAAAGCTGCTGGTCGCTCGGCAGCAGCTCTGACCATCGGGGATAGCCCAGAAAGCTCGATGTCTTTTCATAAAGATTGCGCAGCAGGGTAAAGTGGTAGCGCTCAATCTTATCCGCTGCAATTGCCTGCTCCAACGTCTGCTTGAGGTAAAGGTGGTAGGAGAAGCTATGGTTGGAATCGCCATTCTTCGCCTCCAGCTCAAAACCTCCATCTTCCAGCCGTTTCAGCATGTAGCAGATCTTGTTTTTCAGCTCATTGAACAGCACGTTGAAGAAAAGCGGGCTGTGCGTCGTGATGATGAATTTCAGGCCGTTCACCGTGTCGCTACTCTTAATCAGGTCGGCGATATCGACGGCAAGCTGAATGAGGTGGTTTTCGTCGAGTGAGCTGACCGGGTCATCAATGAAAATGTATTCCAGATCATTGAACTGATCCGTCTCGCGCTCATCGACGTCAGCGACGTTACGGGTGCTGATGACCTGATCCAGCAGGCAGTAGAAGACGCTCCAGATGAAGTTGCTTTCCTCACCCTTGGAGATCTTCAGATTGCCGGTACTCGTATCAGTGCCGCGCTCGAGGGAAAAAGTGACCTCCGAAAAGTCCGTACTGAATCGTGGTGTCAAATTTGGCTGCGTGTAGCGCTGGAATGTTGCGATGACATTGCCATCAAGGCCTAAATCTTCAAAGGCGGATTTTGTATAGGCGTTCGGCTGAATTTTGAGCTTGCGCTCAATGTCCCCTTCAAGATCGTTGTCCCAGTAGAACAGGTCTTCGGTGAAGGCATTGTAGTAGAGCACCTTGGTGCGATGATCATCGCCCCGCTCTTCTGTCTTCGGATCAATGAGATCCCTGAATTCGCGGGACAGCCGGGTCTTGCCTGACGCGTTGAACGCATAGATCAGCTGCACCTTCTTGTGGGTCGCGCGCAGTGTTTCAGCAATCTCTACCAGAGTCTGTCCCATCTAGGCCACTTCCGCGTTAGGCTTAGGAAAGCTCAGCAACTGATCGCGGTACCAGGCATATTGCTTTTCGCGCAACTCAATTTCGCGCAGCAGGCCTTCGCTGATCGAAGTCGTCAGCGTGTCGAACTTGTTGAGGATGGCAACTATGTGGATTTGTTCGGCGATCGGAGGCACGGGAACTTTGACCTCAAGTATCCAATCTTTCTTGAGATGTGTTTGATCGTACCCGCTATCGTACCTTAATAGTTGTTTGTTTCGATTCATCACGTAATGAAGGAATTTCGGGAAAAAGATAGTTGGCTCCCTGACCCTTAACAAACAAACCCGTTGATTGGCTGCATAGCGATCATTTTCCTCGACAAAAAAGGTTTTAGCGAGTGCCCTGCCGTTTGGCAGGTCGCTCATCACCATAGCGACATCGTCCTTAAGTGCGGGGGTCAACACATCAGCTGCTTTTACAAATCGTGCGGACTTGCCTTCGCTCGAAATAAATCCCGCAGTTAAAAGCGCTACGTCACCATCCGGTGAGACTAATTTTTCATGAGGCTTAGCATTTTGAAAATGCGCAACATCCCCCAGTGCCTTCCACTCCGTTTCATACTCGTCAAAGGTCAGGAGCTGATCGCGATAGTGATTGTATTGCTTTTTGCGCTGGGTAAGCTCGGTGGTAAGCTCGGTGGTAAGCTCGGTGGTAAGCTCGGTGAAGCTGTCGAGTCTCCGAACAATCTCCCCCTGTATCGCCAGTGATTTCTGCGGATCATCCGGGCAGGGGATGGGGACAAGATATTGTAGAATGTGAGTTTTGCTTCCACGAGGCATCTTTGCGCCCTTGGAGTGCTGAATATTGTACTCGAAGAAATTTTCGTCGGTCAGAACCTGAAAAAGATAGCGCGAGTTCAACACAGAGTCTGTTGGATGAACCACCAGAACGTCCCCATTGGTTCCACCTCTCCGATCTGCGTGCCAGATTTTCCTGAGGTAGGGACGAATGTTACCTATTAGGACGTCGCCCTCCTTAAATTCTGTAAGATTGCCGGACGTTGGAACGTAGTTTGAATTTACCCTCCCAGCTCGGTTTTGAAGAAGGTTGTCCACTCCGACATAGTTTGACTGATTAAGCTGATCGGAACCGATGCGGGTCGTTGAATACTGAGCAATATCCCCTAACGGCTTCCAAACCACCTCAGCTCCATCCAGCAGCTTCTCCAGAAAACCCGCCGCACTCATGCCTCGATCTCCGCAATGATGACGTCGATGTCGGCGCGCAGTCGGTCGATCTTGGCAACTGTAGCGCTGATCTCTTCATTCAGTTCATTGATGTTCACAACCTCGCGCGTGTCCCGCGGCTCGATATAGGAGCTGACTGAGAGGTTATAGCCGCGCTCCACAATGATCTCATATGGCACCGACGCGGCAACATGATCGACGTCTTCCTTGCGATCAAAAATTTCCATCACCGCGTGATGTGTTTGTCCGTCATAAGATTGGTATTGGTAGCCTTCTTGAAGAATTCTTCCCCGCTGGCGTCGATGAATTGGATGGCCGTGTCGGTCTTGTTCTTTGCGAGAACCAGAATCGTCACCGCGATGGTCGTTCCGTAGAAAAGATTGGAGGCGAGCGCGATCACCGTTTCGACATAGTTGTTATCGACCAGATATTGCCGGATCTTCTTCTCCGCGCCGTCGCGATAGAAGATCCCCGGAAAGCATACGATCGCCGCACGGCCCTTGGCCGAGAGATAGCTGAGCGCATGGAGCACAAAGGCGAAATCGGCCTTTGATTTGGGTGCCAGCACGCCCGCCGGAGCAAAGCGGTCATCGTTGATCAGGGTCGATCGTCCGAGCCGATCCACTTCACCGAGTAGGGCGGGTTGGAGACGATGGCATCAAAGGGCTTGTCATCCTGAAAATGCGGCTGGGTGAGCGTATCGCCGCGCTGTATATTGAACTTGTCATAATTAATGTTGTGCAGGAACATATTCATGCGGGCGAGGTTATAAGTCGTGTGGTTGATCTCCTGCCCGAAGAAACCCTCTTCAATGATGTGTTCATTGAACTGCTTCTTGGCTTGCAGCAGCAACGAGCCGGAGCCGCAAGCCGGGTCGTAAATCTTGTTGACCTTTTCCTGCCCGTGCATGGCAAGCTGTGCGATGAGCTTTGAGACATGTTGCGGAGTGAAAAACTCCCCACCAGACTTGCCCGCATTGGCGGCATAGTTAGAGATCAGGAATTCATAGGCATCGCCGAACAGGTCAATCTGGCTGTTGTCGAAGTCTCCGAAATCCAGTTCCGCAACGCGCTTAAGCACCTTGGCTAATCGGCTATTCTTTTCCGTGACGGTGTTGCCGAGGCGCGCGCTGGTCGTGTCGAAATCGGCGAACAGGCCCCTGATATCCGGCTCAGACGGATAGCCATTGGCCGAGGATTCAATAGCCGCAAAAATCTGCGCCAGATCGGTGTTCAGGCTGTCATTCGTGTTGGCGTCGTCTGCCACATTGGTGAACAGCTGGCTGGGGTAGATGAAATAGCCCTTGGTCTTGATGGCATCGTCCTTAATGTCATCAGTGATGACGTCATCGGATAGAGCCGCATAATCGATGCTCTCTTCCCCCCCCTCGATATACGCAGCGAAATTCTCGCTGATAAAGCGGTAAAAGAGCGTGCCAAGGACATATTGCTTGAAGTCCCAGCCATCGACTGAGCCGCGCACATCATTCGCGATGTCCCAGATTTTCCGTTGTAGCGCTGCGCGTTGTTCTTGGCCGGTCATCTCTTTTTGTCCTTCTTCGGACTGGCTTCACGCTCGATCCAGTCCTCAATATCCATGCGCCAAAACCGCTCGGTGTCACCACCGCGGAAGCCTGACAGTTTGCTGTCGACCGCAAAACGCCAAGCGGTTTTCCTGTTGATACTGAGATAGTGGGCGACTTCATCAATGCTCATGATGTCAGCTGCCATACGAAGCACTTTCCCAAGATCACCTTTTTGGGGATTTCTATGGAAATTTGTGGTTTCCTTCAAGGCGGGAATTCCAAGCAATTTCAGAGTTCTGATGAGATCACGCTGGCTTTATGCAGAAAGCGATCTGGGCAGCTGTATGTCCGACATGAAGGCGTAAAGTCCGAGATGCTGCTCGTCGTATGGGTTCACACGCGCCGTCTGAGGTGGACAATCCTGAAAAGGCAGGTCGGTCATGGCGGTCCCTCGTGATACCGCAATCAGATCGCCGCAGGCGACCGCGCCAGCGGCGCGCGGGGGAGCCGATTTTGTCTGGTGTGCCCGCAGGGTGCGCCGGGCAAAATTGGGGGGACCGCGCGTCCTTGAGGCGGTTCACGCCGGGAATGGTACAATGGGAAGGCTGAGGGAAGCCCTGTTCCCCTTCCCTGCCCGCACACGGGCGGATCGGGCGCGACGCGATGGGGGCGCCCG
>NZ_BAIO01000075.1 GCF_000613305.1 Komagataeibacter kakiaceti JCM 25156 | reverse complement strand
TGCGCTGGTCGCCAGCGCCGAGGAAAAGGCGGGCGCGCCGCTGGCCATCCTGGTCAACAACGCCGGGCTGACACGCGACACGCTTGCGATTCGGATGAAGGATGACGACTGGAACCGCGTGCTCGATGTCGATCTTGCCGCCCCCTTCCGCCTGTGTCGCGCGGCACTCAAGGGCATGCTGCGCCGCAGGGCAGGGCGGATCGTCAATATCGCCTCCGTCGTGGGGGTGACGGGCAATGCCGGGCAGGCCAATTACGCCGCCGCCAAGGCGGGCATGATCGGCATGGGCAAGTCCCTGGCGCAGGAAGCGGGCGCGCGCGGCGTGACCGTGAACACCGTCGCCCCCGGCTTCGTCCAGACCGCCATGACTGACGTTCTGCCTGATGCGCAGAAGGAAAAGCTGGTCGGCGCCATCCCGCTTGGCCGCATGGGCCAGCCGGGCGACATCGCGCCCGCCGTGGTTTATCTGGCGTCGGACGAGGCGGGATGGGTCACGGGCGCGACCCTTCATGTCAATGGCGGCATGGCGATGCCCTGACGGATGTGATATTTTGCTGGACAGCAGGCCCGAAGTGACAAAAAAGATAGGCCTGACAGCCCGGCTGTCCCCTTAAATCCGGGGCGAACGGACACGAAATGCAATCGCTGCCTTGGCGATGGCATCAAAACCGTGCTAATCGCCCGCAGCTTCGTCCGAAGCAGGCCGGTGTGCAACGCCGGTGCGCAGGGACGTTACACGACGAACACGTTTCGAACCGCCCGTTTCTTTCAGGGGCAGACAGGAAGCAGAGACAGATGAGCGAAATCGCCGATAAGGTTAAGAAGATCGTAGTCGAGCACCTTGGTGTGGACGAAAGCAAGGTCACCCCGGATGCGTCTTTCATCGACGACCTGGGCGCGGACAGCCTGGACACGGTTGAACTGGTCATGGCTTTCGAAGAAGCTTTCAGCGTCGAAATCCCTGAGGACGCCGCCGAGAAGATCACGACCGTGAAGGACGCGATCGACTATATCGAGAAGCAGAAAGCGGCCTGATCGGCCTTTTGCCGATCACGTTTTAATACGAATTCAGTCAGGTATCGTTACTTTCAGGGAGCAGGACGGGTTGATGCAGTCTACCGGATTGACGTCTGGACAGCGGCGCGTTGTCGTAACCGGTATGGGCATGGTCAGCCCTCTCGGACTGGGTGTTGAGCGTAACTGGTCACGTCTCGTGGCCGGGGAAAATGGCTTTGGCCGTATTTCCGCGTTCGATGCGTCCGACCTGCCGGCGCAGGTGGCGGGTGAAGTGCCCGCGGGGCCGACGGGAAGTGGCGGCCTGACCCTTTCGGACTGGGTGCCGGTCAAGGACCAGAAAAAGATGGATCGCTTCATCCATCTTGGTCTCGTGGCGGCGACCGAAGCGGTCGAGGATTCGGGCTGGAAGCCGGAATCGGAGGAAGATCGCTGCCGCACCGGCGTCATGATCGGTGCGGGTATCGGCGGCCTCCAGACAATTTACGAGGCATCCGTGACGGTAAAGGAAGGCCGGGCCCGTCGCCTGTCGCCTTTCTTCATCCCGTCCGCCCTGATCAATCTCGTATCCGGCATGTCTCCATCAAATACGGTTTCAAGGGGCCGAACCATTCGGTCGTCACGGCCTGCGCCACGGGCGTGCACGCCATTGGCGACGCCGCGCGCATGATCATGCTGGGCGATGCGGAGGTGATGGTCGCCGGTGGGGCCGAGGCCGCGGTCTGCCCGCTGGGTATTGCCGGGTTCTGCTCCGCCAAGGCTCTTTCCACCCATTTCAACGACACGCCGGAAAAGGCGTCCCGTCCGTGGGACAGGGATCGCGACGGCTTCGTGATGGGGGAGGGCTCCGGCATCGTGGTGCTGGAAGAATATGAACACGCCAAGGCCCGTGGCGCCAAGATTTATGCCGAGGTGATCGGCTACGGCATGTCGGGCGACGCCCATCATATCACCGCGCCCGCGCCGGGGCATGAAGGTGCGTATCGCGCCATGCAGAACGCCCTGCGCAGCGCGGGGCTGACCACGGCGGACATCCAGTATGTCAACGCCCACGGCACCTCCACCATGGCGGATGACCTTGAGCTGGAAGCGGTTGAGCGTCTGTTCGGTGATGACGCGCGCAAGCTGGCCATGTCCTCCACCAAGTCCGCGACCGGGCATCTGCTTGGCGCGGCGGGCGCAATCGAGGCGATCTATTCCATCCTCGCCATTCGCGACAACATCGCGCCGCCTACGCTCAACCTGGACAATCCATCGCGTGAAAGCGTGATCGACCGCATTGCCCACACGGCGCAGGAGCGCAGGATCGATACGATCCTGTCCAACAGCTTCGGCTTTGGCGGCACCAACGCCAGCGTGATCCTGCGCGGCGTGTAAATGGTGGTGCCCGCGGGCACCACTTCTGGAAATACGTAAGGAGACGGGGTGCGCAGGGTTCTGACGGCCCTGGGGCTGGTATTCCTGCTGCTGGTCCTGTCAGGTCTGGGCATCGCTTTCGTAGGGGTGCGGCATTATGACGCCCCCGGTCTCCTGCCCGAACAGCGTACGGTTGTCATTCCGCATGGCGGCGTGGCGCAGGTATTCGCCACCCTGCAACAGGCCGGAGTGCTTGATGATAGCCCGCTGACGCAAAAAGTCTTCATGGTGGCTACGGCCCTGACCCGTGTTGACGGGTCGTTCCATGCGGCCGAACTGGTCTTTCCCCCCCATGCTTCCATCCGTCAGGTGCTGCTGGTGCTGCGCCATGGCAGGCCGGTCGTGCATCGGCTGACCGTGCCGGAGGGGCTGTCCGCCATCCAGATCGCGACTCTTCTGGAACGCGCGCCCTATATGGATGGCAGCTTTTCCTTCCCGGCGGAGGGATCGGTCATGCCCCTGACCTATGATTATGAATGGGGCATGCCGCGCGCCCAGATGCTGCTGCGCATGCAGCATGGCATGGATCGCGCCCTTGATCAGGTATGGCAGGGGCGTGAGGTTGATCCCGCCATCGTGGACCGGCATGACCTGCTGGTTCTGGCCTCGATGATCGAACGGGAAACCGCGCAGGCGGATGAGCGGCCGCTGGTCGCGCGCGTGTTCCTCAACCGTCTGCATCACGGAATGCGGCTTCAGTCGGACCCGACCGTGGTGTACGGATTGAACAAAGGGGACGGGCCGCTCGGCCATGCCCTGTCGCATACCGATCTTTCACAGCCCACGCCCTATAATACCTATCTTATCCCGGCCCTGCCGCCGGGGCCGATCTGTTCACCGGGCATGGCGGCACTTTATGCCGCGGCGCACCCGGCGCAGGGCGATCAGCTTTATTTCGTGGCGAATGGTCATGGCGGCCATGATTTCGCATCCTCGCTGGATGATCATAACCGCCATGTTTCGGTATTCAGGGCCGCGAAGCGCGCGCAGGAAGCCGCACCCAGATAATAGCGACCCGTCCGTCAGGTGGACTACTGGGGCGGCAGGCTCTGGCTCGTGACCGTGCCGGTGGGGGCGGGAGTCACGGCCTGCTGTGCCTGTGGGGCGGGAAGCGTCGTGCCCGTGGTGCCTGTCTGGCCATTTTTGCCCGGTCGGCTCTGGGCCGTGGCCAGCACTTCCGACAGGGCGGCACGCAGCGGGTCCGCGCCTGAATTATTGACCCGCATGGAGATGACAATATCCTCCGGGCCGACAATCTGGTTGTAATAGGCCCGGTTGGCGGCGCTGTTCACCCGCATCTTGGAGCCGCCAAGTGCCGCCCCCGCGAACAGCCCCTTGGATTTCTGCACGCCCAGAATGCTGGTATTATGCTCACCCGCCGTGCCCCGCTCCAGCCCGGACCCGGAGGAGGCGAAGGACGTGCCGACATCGGCGCTGAGCTTGAACTGGCTGTCCAGAAGTGACTGCACGCCTGATCAGTCATGACGAACAGCATGACCTCTACATCCTGCATGCCAAACTGGAGGCCGAAATTGGCAGAACTCATGCGGTAGAACGCCGGATCGGACCAAGAACCATGGGCGTCACGGGTCAGGAACACACAACCGCCGCCACCACCGCCAAAGGCCATGGACATGCGAAACACCGAGGGGCAGACAATCGCCCCACGGGCATCGGCCAGATAACGGGTGATCCGGCTATCCGCCGTCGCGGAGGAGAACATGTCCCGCACGGTCAGGGTCGCGCGGTCAACCAGGTTCTGTTCTTCCTCCATGCTCGCCGCCAGGGCGGCATGCAGCGGCATCATCAGGGCCATGGCGACGAGTGATGTCCTGATGAGATGAAACTTGTGCAAACCCATCCTCCCTTTTCCGATTCGTAGCGGCAGATCCACCAAAACGGTCCGTGCGTTGGAGTGGTCCGTTTTCATGGCTGAATCATGGCCGGTTAGGCAAGCCCGTTCAGCGCCCTGCCGCCCCGATAATTAAAAGGATACCCCCACCGCATCCGACAGCGCATCGGCAATGCCGGGGGCGGCGGCGAGAATGCTGATCCCGTCCGTCAGGCCCCCGTCGCGCAGGAAGGGGGAAACACGCGCACCGGCTTCCTCAAGCAGGACGAGGGCGGCGGCCACATCCCACAGGTTGATGCGGATTTCCAGATAGCCATCCTGCCGCCCGCACGCGACTTCGGCCAGCGCGATGGCGCCGGACCCGCCGGAACGTGGCATGGCGCCAAGGTTCAGGATGGCGTCGATCTTTTCCTGGAACACGCCGGGCGGCACGCGGTTGCTCCAGCCCATTTCAATCAGGGAGGAGGCGGTATCCGTGACCGGGGAGGCATGGATGCGCTGGCCGTTGAGGAAGGCCCCGTGCCCGCGCACCGCCGTATAGGTCTCGCCCAGGGCCGGGGCTTCGATAATGCCCGCAACGGGGGTGTCACCCTCCATCAGGCCAAGCGAGATGCACCAGCGGTTGCGACCGCGTGCGTAATTGGATGTGCCGTCAATCGGGTCCACGACCCAGCGCAGGGCGCCCGTGCGGGTGCGGCCTTCTTCCTCGCCCTGAAAGCCATCTTCGGGGAACAGGGTGCCGATTCGCTCCGAAATGAAGGACTCGACCGCGCCATCGGTTTCGGTCAGCCAGTCCTGCGCGCTTTTCTGGGTGCCCTTGGGGCCTCCGGGGGCAGGGCGCATTTTCATGGCCATGGCGGCGGCGTCGCGCACGACCGAGCGTGCGGCTTCAAAACGGCTCAGAATGGCCTGTGTCATCTCGTTAACCTTTCCTGTCTTAAAATCTATTCCACGCGCAGCGCCGTTTTCACCGCGTGTTCCACCTGCGGCATCTCGAACCGGTTCAGGCGCGTGGCGGCCTGCATCGCGAACTGGAGCGTCAGCCGCCGCCTGCGGGCCGGGGCAAGGGGCGTGCGGGGCGGGTGGCGGATAATGGCACAGTCCAAGCATGTGGTCATGCCATCCACGCCATGGCCTGTCGCCGCGACGATCAGCCGGTGCTTTCGGGCAGGACATCGGGGGGGAAATCCTGGCTGACCGCGAAATACATCTGGTCGCACCAGGCAGGTAGTCCCGCCATTTATGATCTGCACGGAAATCCGGCAGGCCGGATTTGATCTCGATGCAGATGAGATGCCCCTCCGCCGTCAGGGCCATGATGTCCGCCCGCCTGCGGTCGGGCAGGGTGAACTCATGCAGCACGGCCCATCCATGCAGCCTGCACATCTGGCTTGCGCCGGTGCGGATGGCGGCCTGGACCTGCGGTGCTGAAGGGCGGGGCATCAGGGGGAAGGAAGCCGGGATGGAGTCTGTCAGCCTGCCGGTGCGGTGGACAGAAGGCGCGTGACAAGTTCCAGATCGGCCGGCTTGTCCACATCCACGGCGGCGCGACCGAAGGGGAGCGGAATCAGGGCCACCCGTGCGCCGGACAGACGGCCAATGCGGCGGCAGACATCCGCGCGTGTCAGGCGGTGCAGCACGAAACGCAGCAGAACGCCAGGCCAAGGATACGGGCCATTTTAAGGGGGTGCTTGCGCTCGGCCTCCAGCTTCTGCCACAGCCGGATCACGCCCTGTGCGGCAGGCGTGCGGAACAGGAACATGTTGCAGCCTGAAAAGGAGCCATCCGCCAGCCGTATCATGGTGCGGCGGGTGCCCGGCACGTCGCGCTGGATATCCGGCTCCATCGCGATGCCCGCCGCCACGTCGCACCCGCTGTCCCGCGCCGCCTGAACGAAGGTACGGATCCATTCCGGTTCAAGCAGGGCATGGTCGGCGGTCGTGACCAGCAGCGGTGTGCCCAGCGTATCCAGCGCCTTCAGCACACTGGCGCTGGGGCCCGCGGCGGGCGGAATGAAAGTGACGGTATCCGGCACGAGCCCGGCAAGCACTTCGGGCTTTTCAATGCAGATGGCGATCTGGCCGACTGTCTCCACCGCCTGCAGCGCCTTGACGACACGGCTGATCATGGGAACGCCGCAGACAGGCAGGATGGCCTTGTGTGAAATTCCCGCCGCCTGGGCCATCGGGTCGGCGCGACCGGGCCGGCTGCCCGCCAGTATGAGTACGTTCAGCCCCATTGCCCCGTTCACGCCGCGTTGCGGGTGATATTCGCCCCATCGGGCCGGTCACGGGGCGGCGCGCCGGTTTCTTCCATGACCCAGGGGTACTGCTGCGCTTCCTTCACGTCGTAGCCGAGGTTGAAGACGCTCGGGCTGCGCGGGAAGCTGCGGGCATCGACATAATAGCTGCCGAACAGCCGGTCGGCCACGAAGCTGGTGATGCCGTAATTGCCGTTCTCGTTATGGAAATGGTGCAGGACATGGCGCTGCTTCATGCGCTGGATCCAGCTCATGCGCGGCTTGTAGTTCAGGTGCTGGATGCAGTGGAAGAATTCATAGATGCAGGTAATGGTCAGCCCCGCGCCAAAGGCGGCGGCGGCCCCGGCCAGGTTGCCGATGGCATAGCCGATGGGCACGGTCACGATGGCGATGGTGGGAATGGTGTTGGCGGGCGAGCCGAACAGCACGTCCAGCAGGTGGGGATCCTGATGGTGGTCGAAGTGGATGCGCTTCCACAGCGATGCGCTCCATTTCATGCGGTAGAGAAACCGGCCATGCAGGATGAAGCGATGGATTCCGTACCACACCAGCGGATAGACGAGCATGACCGACACGATGCTGATCGCGATCGGAAGCAGGGAAGTGTGGGCGTACACCATGATCGCGTAGCTGATGATGGCGAGGGCGAAATACAGCATGATGGTGGGGTAGGTCAGGTAGGCAATCCAGAGCTGACGAAGGTTCATCTTGCCCAGGTCGAAGCTTCGGCCCGTACGGATGGAACTGTTCTTCAGGGTGTTCGTAATCATCGCTCTTCGATCCTCAGTAGCACGGTAATGACGCCAAGGATGAAAATCAGAATCCCGACGCATATCGCCATAAGAGAAGGCAAGGTTCCCGCATTGCCCAGGGCGCGCAGCAGCCCCTGGAACACCACAAATAGCAGACCCGCGCCCAGACACCATATCGGAAGCCAGCTACGCGCACCGGCACGGGGGGGGATATAGACCACTGGCACCGCCAGTAACAGCATAACCGTAAATGTCACGGGTAACATGATGCGTCCCAGTATTTCCGTCAGGAAAAAAGACGGGGACTGGCTGGAGGCAAGCACGCCCCGCTGCTCGTCAAGCATGGTGCTGATCGACTGGGTGAAGCTGACCGTAAGCTGCATGATGTAGCCGGGGGTGAGCGACGCGGGCCAGTCCAGCCGCACGACCTGGCCCGGCGGCACGTCCAGCAGGTCAACGCGCGTGGGGCTGATCACGCTCAGCACGCGTGATGGCGTGCCGTACCAGTGCCCATGCACATAGTGCATATCGGTCAGGGTCGTGACCTTCTGCAGCAGGGACTGGTGGTCACGGTGGTAGACGGTCACGCTTTTCATGTGCGCGCCGCCACTGTCCAGATAGTTGATGTTGATCAGGTCATCACGCGAGCGGATCCAGTAATTGCGCCATGTATCCCCCGCGTTGGGGGAGGTGCGGTTCCACCACTGCGCCAGGGCAAGCTCGCTACGGGGCGTGATCTGGTCATCCACGATCCCGCTCAGGACGCCCAGCGCGAGGATGGTGGGCAGGAACAGCTTGATCAGCCCCGGCGTGGACAGGCCGGCCGCGCGCATGATCGAGATTTCATTGGATGTGGTGAGCTGCAGCAGCGTCAGCAGCGAGCCGATCAGAACGGCGATCGGCATGGCGTTGCCAAACAGAAGCGGCAGGTGCATCACCGCGTAATACAGCACGCCCGACAGCCCCAGATGGCGATGCATGATTTCCGTGACCTGCTCCAGCAGGGCCAGGATTTCCATGAGCGCCACCACGATGATGGTCGTGGTGAACACCTTGCCCAGAAGTTCGCGCGACAGGTACCCGATCAGGACCGTGCCGCAGGCCATGCGGAGCCGGTGCTTCATGCCGGGCCTTCCGCAACGTGGCGTGGCAGGCCATCGGCCGAAAGTTCACGCGGCGGCAGGGCCGGGCCACGGACCAGCAGCGTGC
>NZ_BAIO01000076.1 GCF_000613305.1 Komagataeibacter kakiaceti JCM 25156 | reverse complement strand
GCAGGCATTCGAACACCTGACCGCGCCGCTGGCCGCGAAATCGCTGGAAGATACGGGCCTGTACCGTTACGCCCGCCTGCTGTCGCGCAACGAAGTTGGCTCCGACCCCGGCGTGCTGAGCCTGTCGGTGCCCGCGTTTCATATCCGCTGCGCGGACCGCCTGAACCACCACCCGGACACATTGCTGGCCACCGCCACCCACGACCACAAACGCGGCGAGGACAGCCGCGCGCGCCTCGCGGTCCTGAGCGAGATGGCCGCGCAATGGGAAACGCTGGCGCAGGGCTGGTTCGCCCGTAACGGCGCGACCGACGCCGCCGGGCCCGACCGCATTGATGAACTGATGCTGTACCAGACACTGGTGGGCGCGTGGCCGCTGGACCCCTTTGCCGACCGGGGGGCGCGCGCGCGTTTTCACCGCCGTATCGCCACATGGCAGACCAAGGCCCTGCGTGAAGCCAAGCGCCATACGGACTGGATCACGCCCAACGCGGACTATGAAAATGCCTGCGCCGCCTTTACCGAGCGGCTGCTCAACCCCGATACGTCGGGGGATTTCCTGTCACAGCTTGAAGACCTTGTTGCCCGGATCGCGCCCGCCGGGGCGCTGAACGGCCTGGCCCAGACCCTGCTGCGCCTGACCACGCCGGGGGTGCCGGATCTGTACCAGGGGTGCGACCTGTGGGATTTCAGCCTGGTTGACCCCGATAACCGCGCCCCGGTGGATTTCGCCCACCGCGCCGCCCTGCTGGAACAGTGCTCCAGCTTCGACACGGCGGCGGCCACATGGCGCACGGGGCGGATCAAGCAGGACATGATCCGGCGTGTCCTGTCATTCCGGCAGCAATATCCGGACCTGTTCGCCCGGGGCACGTATGAGCCCGTCACCATTACCGGCCCGGATCAGGGCCATGCCATCGCCTTCCTGCGTCGCTACGCGGGCATGAGCCTGCTTGTCGCGGCCCCCCGGCTACCGCTGGCCATGCAGCCCTGCGCCAGCACGCTGGCGGCGGGCCGGGAACTGGATTTTGCCTTGGACCTGCCACAGCATACAGGCCAGTGGCACAGCCTGCTGGGTGAAATCCCCCGGCAGGCGACCATGCCCTTTGAACACGGGCACATCCCCATCACCTGCCTTGTGCGCGATGCGGACGCGGGTGCGGGGGCCTGATCGTTCACGGGCCGGTCAGCCCGTAACGCGCACCTATTCCCACGCCCCGTTCTGGATCATGCAGTCACGGAAAACATTGCGGTGCGAAGCCCGGCTGATCCCGACACTCATGCCCGTGGCGTAGGCCCGGCCGCCGGAAAGACCCTCGTACTTCGCTTCAACTCCGGCATAGGCCGTGCCCTTTTCCGGCATGGCGGCATGATGGCCCTTCACAACCCCATAAGGCGAACCGACACGCTGCCGGTCACCGAGAGGGTGTGATACAAACATGAGGTTGATACGGTGCATCCGCGCCTGTGCCGCCGGGCCGATGGCGCACAGGCCAGCCAGCAGGATCGCCCCCACAAAGAAAATCTTTTCAGGCATCAGGTCTTCTCTTTTTCGTCATGCGGCTATTTATATTGTGAATATATGGCCTAACTATGTCGGCCCGCGCATGATCCGGAAGTAGTCCGCCCTGAATAACGAAGGTCTTTTATTCAAAATAAAAACCATTGCGTCCATATTTTACTATGAAGACCGCATGAACCCCCTGTTTTTGAGACAGAAAGCAAATCGTAAGGAAGTTTTTGGTGACGCTTTCCCCAGAAAGCTTCTCAACGATGGATCATGCCCATTCCGGCCCGCATGGCGGTGCGCAGCATATCGGCCCAGAGCTGGCTGTTACCGCCATGGTCGCGGGGACCCTCATCCTGTGGCGCGAAACTATGCGCTTCATCCGCCGGGTCGAGGTCATATTCCATCCTGCGCGGATGGGACGCGCAGGCCGACAGGATGACAACACACCCCACCATGATCAATACTCGGTGCAGGGAGGACCGCATCTATTAAAGGTAACCGATACGCATTGCTAAAACATCGGCAGGTACCGACCCCGCGCAGTACTGTCCACTCACACTGGAACCGGTTTCAGCCCCATGCCAGCCACGACCACGCACAGAAGCCGGCGGCGGACCATGCGGACATGTTGAATGCCTGTCATCGTAAGGCTGATTATGACAGTCCTGCAAAAACATCTGGCGCGCATACCATATGAACACTAAATGTGGATTATAGAGGCAACGATGAAATTCATTGTTACTGAATGTATTAAAGTGTAATCACACTTTCTTCCGTAATACCTGCCCCGCACGCCCTTTGCGGGGCCCTGCTTCTTCCTTCTGCCGTTTTCTTTCATGCCCGCTGGCGTCGTATGGTTTCAGGCAATGCCGGACACCATGCTTCCCCCTGTCCTGTCATGCATTGACACACCCATAAGGCGCAACCTGTACTATCATGATGCGTTGCTGCCTGTGCCATGGCGCAGAAGCAGCAGATGCCTGCCCGGATACAGACCTCGTGACCGTTCCAACGCCCACAGCATGGATGTAAGGGAGATGGACATGACGCAGTCAGATCATGAAGCAGATAATCAGGAACTTGAACTGCGGGCCATCAGCCTGTGGAACAAACAGCATCCGGACCGCCCGTGGCGGCGGGCGGGCAGCCTGCACCGCTACCATAAATCATCGCATGCGCTCCACGGCATTCCCGCCTTCCCCGAAGAGCAGGCCCAGTTCCGCTTTCTGGCGGCCCACGCCATGACCGTGGCGCAGGACAGGAACTGCTTCTGACCCCCAGACGCCGGGCCTGCAAGCCCACCCAGGGGAACCTTCACGGCGCGCCCGTGCCCGGTGGGCCGGGCGTGTCATATTTTTTCGCAACCGGTGCTGACATTAAATGTTATGGTAACAGGCTGTTAAAGCTGTAAACCTGTGTCAGCCCTTTCCCGATGGGGGAGGGCTGCCGGGTCCATCTGAGATTTTGAATGTAATGAAGTCAGCAGTTTTTCTTGATCGTGACGGTGTCATCAATGTCGATACAGGTTATCCCCATCGGATAGACGAGCTTGAATTCATCGCTGGCGCACCTGAAGCCATCGCCCGCATCAACGCAAGCGGCAGGCTGGCCATTGTCGTCACCAACCAGTCAGGCATTGCGCGTGGCCTGTATGAGGAGGCGGACGCCCACGCCTTCAACACCCATATTCAGGACAGGTTGCGGGCATGGAACGCGCGGATTGATGGATTTTACCTGTGTCCGTACCATCCTGATGCCATAATCGAGCGCTACAGGCAGGATCATCCCGACCGCAAGCCGGGACCGGGCATGATTGAACGCGCGATCAGGGATTTCCATATTGACAGGAACGGCTCA
This sequence comes from Komagataeibacter kakiaceti JCM 25156, assembly GCF_000613305.1. The sequence goes on along the minus strand of NZ_BAIO01000076.1, from coordinate 5,075 downwards.
TTCCTTGTTGGTGACCGGCAGACGGACATACAGGCCGCGCAGGCGGCAGGCATACCGGGATATCTCTTTACCGGCGCCCGTCTGGATGCTTTCATAACCCCTCTTCTTTCCACTTCCTGAATAGCTGGCTGTGTAAATCTGGATGATTGAAAACTTCAATTTTGGCTGTCTGTGCATCATTGGGGATGTCCTGCTCGACCAGTATGTGTTCGGGTCGGTCAACCGGATTTCGCCCGAGGCGCCTGTTCCGGTTCTCCTTCACTCCCACCGTCAGGCCGTGCCCGGCGGGGCCGCGAATGTCGCCGCCAACGCGGCCGCGCTGGGGTGCAGGGTCAATCTGGTTGGCATGGTGGGCGCCGACCGCGCGGCCCATACGCTGCGCGAAGTCATGGCCCCATGGAAAACCGTCAACCTGCAGGGTCTGGTGGAAGACCCCGTCTGGACGACAATCACCAAGACGCGCGTGCTGAGCGGACAGCAGCAGATCATGCGCATTGACCAGGAATGCGTGGGCACGCTCTCCCCCGATACGCCAGATCGCCTGATCGCGGCCGGGCTGGCCGCCCTTGCGGACGCCGACGTGCTGGTCTGCTCGGATTATGCGAAAGGCGTCCTGTCGGACAAGGTGCTGGCCGCCATGATCGGCGCGGCGCGGGAAAAGGGCATTCCCGTCATCGTCGATCCGAAACGCCAGACATTCGAGGCCTATCGCGGCGCGACCCTCATCACCCCCAACCGGTCCGAAATGACGCGGGCCACGGGCCTGCCGCTCAACACGGAAACGGAAATCGACATCGCGGCGCGAACGGCCTCGGAACAGTTCGGCGGCGATGTGCTGCTGACACGATCCGAAGCGGGCATGACGCTCTGGCGGCGCGATGGGGAAAGCCTGCACGCCGTGGCGCGCCGCTCCGAAGTCTGTGACGTGTCGGGCGCGGGCGATACGGTGCTGGCGACCGTGGCCAGCGTGCTGTCAGCGGGCGAAATGCTGGAAACGGCTGTGGTGCTGGCCGCCGCCGCCGCCGCCGTCTCGGTCAGCAAGCTCGGCACCGCCACCGTCACGCGTGAGGAACTGAGCCGCGAACTGCGCAGCGAGATGAGTGACGTGGGCATGCTCGCCACCATTGACGAGGCGAAGGAAATTGTCCGCAACTGGCGGCAGCACGGCGCGCAGGTCGTCTTTACGAACGGCTGCTTCGATCTGATCCACCCCGGTCATATCGGCCTGATCCGGCCGCCGCAAGGGAAGGGGACAAGCTGATCGTCGCCCTGAACACGGACAGTTCCGTCAGGCGCCTGAAGGGTGAAAGCCGCCCGATACAGGACGAAATCGCCCGCGCCACCGTCATGGGGGCATTGCGGGATGTTGATCTTGTCGTACTGTTTGATGAGGACACGCCGCTTGAAACCATCATGGCGCTGCGCCCCAACGTGGTGGTCAAGGGCGCGGACTATACGGAAGATCAGGTGGTTGGCGGCGACTTTGTAAAACAGTATGGCGGCCGTGTCGCGCTGGTCGATATTCTGGAAGGACGTTCGACATCATCTCTGGTCAAGAAGGCGCGGAGTAACGACACCAGTAACGTACGGGATGAAAGCAAGGCTGTATTTTCAGAGTAGCCGGATGGATGGGCTGAGTTCCGTTTTCCTTTTTTGATGGAATGGAATTCGGCCCGCCTGATTTCAAGATATGACAGATCGGTTTTTATAAATGGTATTTTTATATATAAATCGGGACAAGGACGAGAAAAGGCGAGAGACTTTCCTTGCCAACAATGCCCATATAGGGAACTTGAAAAGATTCAGCGCCATAGATGGCAATGCCATTGACAGGGATGAACTGATAAACCGGGGCATTATTAGTGCCGACTGCATTTATACCAATCCCGCCATAGGCAACGCCCTGTCACACATTTCATTGTGGAGTGGCGTGATGGAAAGCGGGAAAACTGCGTGCATATTTGAAGATGATGCAATATTATGCAGAAATTTTGAAGAACAGTATGAAAAAATACTGAACACTATTGATAGTGACTGGGAAATAATACTTTTCGGCTACAACACGGATGCCCTGCTGGCGCTGGACATGGTGCCTTCCATTCTGGAGGGAGCATTCGTTTTCAATAATACGAAATTCAAAAAAAATGTCGGCCAGTTCTCCAGCCGGAATATCACAACCCAGACCATAAAGTTACGCGAAGCCTTTGGCCTGTGTGGCTATGCCATCTCCCCCCGGGGCGCGGCCAGACTGACCGGCGCGATCATCCCGCTTCGGCGTATGGAACTGACCATAAATATTATGGATGGTTCCTGTCACAATGGCAGTCTGGATAACTTCCTGTGTGCCGCCTATACGGAAATGAACGCCTATTGTTGCGTGCCCCCCTTATGTGTTTCTGAAAATGATAAATCCCGGTCCACGATATGGAACGGCACGGACTTCTATTACTGAGTGGTGAGGGGCGTTTTTCCTCTCTTTTCCCAACCAAGCAGCGATCCCGGGCGGATACGCTGTCAATAATAAAAAAAGGTGTCGAATTGTCCAAGGATACATGGCGTGCATGGCTGTCGGAACACGCACTTCCCCTCTGGTCGGGTATCGGTTTTGACGCGGGGCGTCGGCTGTTTCACGAACGCCTGACATTTGACCGCCAGCCCATTCCGCTGCCGGCACTCCGATTGATGGTGCAGGCGCGTCAGGTTTCAACCTATTGTCGCGCGCAGCTTGACGGTTTTGGTTCCACGGCGGATCAGGCGCTGACCTGCCTGCATGAAGTCCAGAACCGTTACTGGCATGCGGATGACGCGGCAGGGTGGATTTTCTCCCTTGGCCCGGATGGACGCCCCGCGGACCGGCGGCGTGACCTGTATGCCCATGCCTTTATCCTGTTTGCCTATGGCTGGGCCTATCGTGTCTCGAACGACCCGACCTATCTGAAGGTCGCGCGCGAAACGGCGCTTGAAATCGACCAGATTTTCCAGACCGACCGGGGCGGCTATCTGGACACCGTGCCGCCGGCCGACACCATCCACCGCCAGAACCCCCATATGCATCTGCTGGAAGCATATCTTGTGCTTTTCGATGTATCAGGGGATCCGTTCTATCTGGATTATGCCCAGCGTCTGGTTACGCTGGCGCTTGAGCATTTCATCCTGCCCGGCACGGGAATGCTGCTTGAGTTCCTTGATAGCGCATGGGAACCGCTTCAGGCGGCGGGGCATAATCGCGTTGAACCCGGCCATCTGTTTGAATGGTCATGGCTTTTTTCCGAATTCGCCCGGCTTGCCCCCAATGCCCCGAACATGGAAGCCGTGCGGCTTGCCAGAGGCAGGCTGGCGGAAGCCGCCTTGGCCCATGGCGTGGACCCGGAAACACTCGTGGTCTGTGACGCCATGACCGAACATGGCAAACGGCTGGAGGATTCAACGCGCATCTGGCCGCAGACCGAATTCATCCGTGTTCTGGCGCTGCAGGCGCGCGAGGGAGACCCACGGGCTGACGACTTTATCGCACGCCAGAGCCGGTGCTTTTTTGAAAAATATGCCCCCGCGCGCCTGTCTGGTGGATGGATTGACCGTCTGGACGTGCATGGCATGCCCCTGTCGGATCATATGCCGGCAAGTTCCCTCTACCACATCTATGGCGGGGCCACGGCGATCCTGTCACGTTGATGACCATGGCCGTTGGCGTTCTCCCTGGCCGATCGGTGCCTGATGCCGTTTCACCATCGGTCCCGCCTTAGGATAATGCCGCCGGTCTGAAAAAAGGCGGCACCCGATCACTTTTGCCGTTTCGACAAACGCAAACCCACGGGGCCGGTCGATCATCATCATGATGTCATGCCCGTGGGATTGTGAATAATCGTGCATGACCATGTTTACCATCCTGCTTATTGCCTGTCCGTCGCGGCCGGATCACCATGGCCGCCGGACCAGTATGCAAACGGGAACCTGACATGATTGATCGCGCCTTACAGGCAAGGCTGCTCCGCTGCATGGCTGAAAATGGCGGCGCGGCCAATCTGCGTCCGCCACGCGAGGAGGACGAAGCCCAATACGCCAAGAACCTCATGGATCTGGAATTGCAGGGTCTGTGCAAGGGGGGCGTCACCATTTCCGGCAATGACCTCAGGATCACGGGCGAGAGTACCCTCACCAATGCGGGCCGCGCCTATCTGGACCAGCCGGACGAGATGCATGTAACGCTCAATGGCTCCCAGGCGATCAGGACGCTGCGCCAGCGGATCGCGGATGAGCCGGATCTGACCGATGCGGAACGGCAGGAACTCGGTGCGTCGCTCGATACCATGCACCCGCTCGCACTCAGGGCGCTGGGGGAGGACGTGCTGGCACGCGCGCTGGAACGCAGCCCGGACGCCATACCGCTCCTGAAAAAACACGCAACTGTTACTGACGCGTAAAAGACCGGATCATGGGTTTACTTTGTCCATGGGCGCGTACCTGCGTGCCCCGCCACCGTGCCGCTTCCTGAAGGTCTGGTCACATGACAGCCGGATTCAGCGCATCCCCGGCCGTGACGAAAGGGCCTCAAGCCCCATATATTCATTTTCACGTAGAATAATTATGAAATATATCTATTTAACAGATATATCTCATTCCGATAAAAATTAAGTATTGTAAATAAATATAAACAGATCAAGCCACTGACAAAAGAGTAGGCCAATTTATCGCATATCTGCCCGGCTTCCGGTGCCCTGCGCTTTTACTGTCATGTCTGCAATAAACTTTATTGTCTGCCAGAAATGGCATGGGTCATACAATATTTACATGACAGATATTCAGCGTTCAGCAGTCGGGACGAAATGCACACGATGCGCCACTCCACGGATACTTGCCTATACAACAGGGGACAGGCCTGCATGCCCGGAACCGGACAGGGCGCATCGTCATCCCGCCTGCTGATGCTGTGGCGCGTCGTTCTATTCGGGCTGCTGCTCTGGTGCATGGGGGCAGGGGCCGGTCGCGCCCAGACACCGGCGCCGGACAGCTCGACATCAGGCATGAGCCGTGAACAGGCGCAGCAGGTTCTCGCCGTCATCAACCGAACCCGGAAA
>NZ_BAIO01000077.1 GCF_000613305.1 Komagataeibacter kakiaceti JCM 25156 | reverse complement strand
TTTATTTATTAATTACAATAAATATATTTATATACATATTAATGTTTGTAATAATAATTCCTGTATTTTGTTTCCCATAATGCGACGATAGATCGGGCGGTTCCGAATTCCATCAGTCATACATCCATAAAATGGCGTATAAATCAAAAGTAGAAAGCAACTTTCTTCACCAGCAGATAACGCGAACAGGTCCATGATTACCACGTTCAACCATGACCCTGCTTTTCCCTTTCCTTATGCGTTCCTGAAACGTCGATCAGTCCGATCTGTTTGATATGTCGGTTTATTTTCATGTCGTTATGCGCGCATTGTAGGTCCGGTGCTTCACCGTCATTCATCATTTCATCTCATGGACAAGCCCGTCATCCGCCCACTTTACAGGCCGTGGCGGACTGCGCTGCCTTGGCTGGAATAGGGCGGGACAGGAATTAAGTACTTATGCCCCCTGAAAGTTACATGGCGTTATTCATATTTTTTAGAAATACCTGACATTCATAAGCAATAATAAAGTTGTTACCAAGATCGCGATTTCGTTTTTTTATTTTTGATACGGGCGCGCCTAGCTTCCATTCCATGACTGGGAAGGAACATCCATCATGTCGTCTTTGACAAGACCACACGGCGCCGCCGGATGGGCGACGCTTGTGCTGGCCATTATCATCATCATTCTGGGCGTGCCGCTGGCGTATATGGGGGCGGAACTCGCCTTCATTGGCGGCTCCTGGTACTATCTCCTGTGCGGGCTGGCCATTATCATCGCCGGGGTTCTCATGGCCATGGGCCGGGTTGCGGGTGGGCTGCTTTACCTTGCGGCTTACGGGATCACATGGGTCTGGGCGCTGTGGGAAGTCGGGCTGGATGGCTGGGGCCTGCTGCCGCGCGTGTTCGGCCCCACACTCCTCGCCATTGCCGTGCTGGCCTGTCTGCCCGTACTCCGGCGCGCACAGGATTCGCACGCACTTCATGCACGGAAGGCTGTCTAATGCCCCGGAAATCAATGCTGCGCGCCCTGCTCATGGGCGCGACCATCATCGCTGGCGTGGCCGGAACCGCCGTAGCACAGGTTCCCCCACCAGCCTGCCACCGGGTGAAGGTAACGCCACCGAACCCGAGGAACAGTCCAGTTCCACACGCGATGCGTATGCACCGCCGCCGCCCAATGCCCCGCAGGCGCCAGGTGTGAACGCGGCGAACATTCCCGACGGCCCCCCCGCCGAACCCAGCGAGGCATCACCCGCCGTGGCGCAGGTAACGGCCATCCCCGCGCATGATGACTGGCCCGCCTACGGGCATGACGACCGTGCGACCCGTTTCTCGCCACTGGACCAGATCACGCCCGCCAATATCAGCCATCTGCACCGTGCGTTCATTTACCACACCGGCAGCAAGCCGGCGCCGGGGCAGGTGAACAAATGGGCCGCCGAGACCACGCCCATCAAGGTGGGTGACGGGCTATACACATGCTCGGCCCAGAACGACATGATGCGTATCGATCCGGCAACGGGCAGGGAAGTGTGGCACTTCCACGCGAACGAGAAATACGACAGCATTCCCTATACCGCAGCGTGCAAGGCGGTGGTCTACTATACGTCCTCCACCGTGCCGGAAGGGGAGCATTGCCACCATCGCATTCTTGAGGCGACCCTTGATGAACGCCTGATCGAGGTGGATAGCGAGGATGGCAAGCTGTGCGAGGGATTTGGCTATCACGGCCAGGTCAACCTGATGAAAGGCATGGGCGAATCCGTGCCCGGATTCGTGGCGGAAACCGCGCCGCCGCCCATCGTGAATGGCGCGATCATCACCAACCAGGAAATCCTTGATGGCCAGCGCCGCTGGGCGCCATCGGGTGTGATCCGTGGCTATGATGCCGAAACCGGGCGCTTCCTGTGGGCATGGGATGTCAATCGCCCGCATGACCATGGCGAGCCGAAGGAAGGCGAGCATTACAGCCGTGGCACGCCCAATTCATGGGCCGCGATGGTTGGCGATAATGCGCTGGGGCTGGTTTATGTGCCTACCGGCAACTCGGCGGCGGATTACTATAGCGCGCTCCGCAGCCCGGAGGAGAACAAGGTATCCTCCGCCGTGGTGGCGATCGACGTGAAAACGGGCGAGCCACGCTGGGTGTTCCAGACCGTGCATAAGGACGTGTGGGATTACGACATCGGCTCCCAGCCCACGCTCATGGACTTCACAAAACCCGACGGCAGTACGGTGCCTGCGCTGATCATGCCCACCAAGCGTGGCCAGACCTTCGTGCTTGACCGCCGCACGGGTGAGCCGGTGCTGCCGGTTGAAGAACGCCCGGCACCTTCGCCCGGCAATGTGGCGGATGACCCGCGTTCGCCCACGCAGCCGTGGTCGGTTGGCATGCCGCGCCTTGGTTTTGCCCCGCTGAAGGAAGCCGATATGTGGGGCATGTCCCCCATTGATCAGCTTTATTGCCGCCTGAAATTCCGTCGCGCCAATTATGTGGGTGAGTTTACACCCCCCAGCATTACCAAGCCCTGGCTGGAATATCCCGGCTATAATGGCGGTTCGGACTGGGGCAGCATGGCCTATGATGAAAAGACCGGCATCCTGATCGCCAACTGGAACAACATGCCGATGTATGACCAGCTTGTCAGCCGCAAGAAGGCAGATAAGCTGGGCCTGATGCCGGTGGATGACCCCAGCTACAAGCCCGGCGGCGGCGGGGCCGAAGGGGCAGGAGCCATGGCGGAAACACCCTATGGCGTTGTTGTCTCACCTTTCTGGGATGAATATACGGGCATGATGTGCAACCGCCCGCCCTATGGCATGATTACCGCCATAGACATGCACACGCAGAAAGTCCTGTGGCAGCATCCGCTGGGTAGTGCGCGTTCCAACGGTCCATTCGGCCTGCCCACGCACCTGCCGCTGACCATCGGCACGCCCAATAATGGCGGCCCGGTCATTACGGCGGGGGGCCTGATCTTTGTCGCCGCCACGACGGATAACATGATCCATGCCTTCGACCTGCATACCGGCAAGGAAGTATGGAACGACGTCCTGCCCGGCGGCGGGCAGGCCACTCCCATGACGTATGAATACAAGGGCAAGCAGTACGTCGCGATCATGGCGGGCGGGCATCACTTCATGATGACGCCGGTAACTGATGATCTGGTTGTTTATGCACTGGATAACGTGAACTGATAACTGGCGCACGCAACTGCCAGCCTGAACCGGGGGCCTGTTCCGTGCCCCCGGTTTTTTTGTGGGTTATGCCTTTTGGGGACGATGTTTCCTGATGCTTTTTGAAAAAAGCTTCACCAGAAATTTCTTTGTAATTTACAGACTATCGCAAGCGCGGCATTTGAATAATATGCGGTCCAATACATATAAACCGCTTGTCATATGTGGTCGTATCGCAAGGATATATTTGATTCCGGGCTGTATGATGTCATGGCTCTGTTATCAGGTCACAACCACCTGAACATAACCATCATGAGGAAGGTAAGCTTACCCATGCAGTCCATGCCATCCGCACTGAATTCTGAAGGTACGCCTGATTGCGCTACATCTGTTGCGGCCATGGAGCGTGAACCTGACCAGTGCGCGACGGCACGGGCGCCATTGCCGCGCTCCGGGTGCAGGCTGTAACCATGTGCCCCAACATAACCCGTTGCGGGTGGGCGCAGGCGGATGCAATGATGATGGCCTATCACGACCATGAATGGGGCCAGCCGGTGCATGACAGCCGCCAGTTATGGGAAATGCTGGTGCTGGAAAGTTTTCAGGCCGGGCTGTCATGGCGCACGGTGCTGAAGCGGCGCGCGGGATTTCGCCGTGCCTTTGCCGGGTTTGACCCCGACCGCGTGGCCGGTTTTACAGCCGCCGATGTAACGCGCCTTATGGCTGATACCGGCATCATTCGTGCCCGCGCCAAGATTGTCGCGACCATTGGCAATGCGCAGGCCTATGCCGCCATGCGCGATGGGGGAGAAGATTTTGCCACCTTTGCCTGGGGCATGCTGCCCGATGGTCCGGTGCGTAACCTGAGCGGGCAGGTGCAGGCTTCCTCTCCCCTGTCACACGCCATGTCGGCGGCGCTGCGGGCACGCGGGTTCCGCTTTGTCGGGCCGGTCATCGCCTATGCATGGATGCAGGCGGCCGGGATGATAGACGATCACGACCCGACCTGTTTTCGCCATGCTACGGCACGGGACGTAAGCGGACATCTCGGCAAGCGATAGAATCCCAAAAAAAGCCTGCCACACCGGGGAAGGAACCCCATGCGGGCAGGCGGCAGGTCGAACAGGGGCGACCCTGTCCGCGGAGCCCTGGCGGTTCAACCGTGTCGGGCCTGTTTTATGGCGGGTATACCCACCAGATCTGGCTAGTGGATATTCATGGGTTTGTCGGAGCGCGCGCTCAGCGCCCGGTGGCGCACCGTCAGGGGCAGCACCTCGCGCAGGATTTTCATCGCCGCCATTCCCGAAAGCCCGGTCTGGGTGGAGAAACGGTCAATCTCGACCGGCCTGAACAGGGCATGTACAGTGCTTTCATCCGCGGGTTCAGGGTTATCCTGTTCCTGCCATGCCCGGATCAGCGGGAGCATACCCACGGCCTCGGCGCGCTGTTCGAGCATGCTGGGGTGCCCCGGCGCGGGCAGGGGGCCAAGAATATCATTCAGCACTGACATCGCGCCCGAACGGTCGCCCAGCGCCCCGGTCAGGAAATCACCGATACGGGTGGTTATGTCGGTTACATTACGGGAAATCTTCATGTGAGGCTCCGGTAACGAAATCAGGAACCGACGCGGGGGGCATGCCCCGTCGCGCGGCCCTGGTGGCGGGACTATGGCCTGTTCCTGCACGGGTGTCCCGGCATGCAGGGGGCGGGCGGACCATTTTCAGGGCCGCGTGCCGTCTGGAGCGGTACCGTGGCGGCATGTCCGGCGGGCCGGGTCTGTGGCGGCAGGGCCGGAATGGTGGCATGCGCGTGCGCGGATCGCCCGGTTTCACCCATGACGGACAGGAAAGGGAATGGTTCCCCCATTCTTCCATGCGCGCCAATGGATGGTATGACCACAACGTACCCGCCGGGCGGGAGTTGTCCGGTTACGCGTGGATCAGAAACACGTTATCGTGATCTTATTTTCATATCGTTCGCAGCCCGCTATCCGGCGGGGGGAGTGGCCTTCGGGGGCATGGCCCGCGCACTGGTGGCGGATTTATCGGGTGTTTTAGGGTCGGCCGTCCGGTCCTGCGCTGCTTTTTGGTTCGTCGCGGGAGTGCTGGCGGTTTTTTCATCAGCGCAGGAAAAACATGCATCCTCGCCAATCCGGCCCGTACAGCCGGACAGCGCAACCCCCGCTGCAAGCAGCGCGATCGCGGGGCGCAGGGTGATCAGACGCGCGGTCATGCCGGGATGGTCGGGGCGGGTGATACATGCGGTTTCCACTGTTTCCTCCTGCTCATGGCGGGTTGTTGACCTCTCGCGAAAAGGGCCGGGTCTTACGGTTGCCGCCCGCATCCGTTGCCGGGACAGGCGGCGATGCGCCATGAAGGCACATCTTGTGCTGTCTGTTATGTAACCCGATCGTCCCGGACTGGCAGGTCATCAAATTGTTACAACCTGCGCGCGTGATCGGATGATTTCGCCCGCAACCCGATGATGAATGCTGTGGCCCTATTGACCCGGAACAGGCGTCGCCTGTCTGGATGCTGCGTGCGGCATGATCGTCCAGCCCGCAACCCTGCTGCCCGGGGGCAGGCGGCACAGGCCGGTATGGCCATCGGACATGACCCGCCACATGCCGCCCCGGCGGGCGCAGTCCTCGGGTGGGGGCACATTATGGGCGATCAGCGGGTCATCACAGCCCGCCACGCCCACCACCAGCAGGGCCATCACGATCCACCGCGTGGGCGGCAGGAGCATGTTACGGGCGCGGGTCAGTGGCGGCGCATGGCGGGATGGTTGCGGCGGAACAGTTTCCATTCCTCCACCAGTTTGCCGCTGGGCAGATGGCACCAGCCGGTCACTCCGCTGCCGGTGCGCATCATCTCCACCCGTCCCCCGCGCTGCACGCAGAATTTCGAGGCCGGATTGGGCATCCCGATGGGCGCCACCGCATGGGCGGGCGCACTTCCCGCCAGCATGCAGGCCACGAGAGCCATGACGCACAGGACGCGGGCATGGGCGCGGGGCAGGAAAAGGGTGGGGGTCATATCAGTTCGGGCCCTTGATGGTTTGCGGCATGTCACCGCCGACAGCGACAGTAATGCGCCGCATGGGATAGCAGCAAGATGCCGCGAATTCCATGAACCGGAAGACAGGTCCACATGGATTTCAGGTGACTGGTCCGGCCCTGTGCGCGGGGAAAGAAACTGGGTGGCGTCGTGCCCATGCCCGTATGTTCTGGATTCTTTCTTCATAAGTCCCGCCCGCGTGCGGCGGATCCGCAATTCCCCGCTTGCGCGGCGCGCGGGGCCGCCTAATCTGCGGGAATGAAACGGATCTTCACGCGCGCCGCCTGTCGGCCCGTCAACCTGCTGGCGGTGATGTTGCTGGCGGGATGCGCCGGACCGGTGACCGTGCGGCAGGTCTCGCTGGTGCAGAGCTATCGCACCACCAGCCGCAGCGCGTTGCAGGGCCATGCGCCGGGCAATTCCACGCTGGTGGTGCTGAACCGCCATGGCCTGCTGCCCCAGTGGCGCGCCCACCCCGACCGCGCCATCGCCACGCTGCGCACGCAGGCGCAAACGGACCTGACAGACCCTGATGACGTGGCCGATACCCTGTTCGCGCTGGCGGAACTGAGTTACCGGCAGGGGCTGCGCCACCACCGGGCCGCGGATTTCCTGGCTGCAGCATTATATGCCTATGCCTACCTGCAACCGGGGCAGGCGGGTGGTCCCAGCCCGTATGACGATCGCTTCCGGCAGGCATGTGATCTGTACAACCTGAGCCTGAGCGCGGCCTTTCCAGCCTCGGGCGCGGTCGGGGCACAGGTGCGCGCGCTTCCGTTTGGCACGATCGACCTTGGCTTTGATCCCGCGCAGCTCCGCTGGCATGGCCGCCTGCTGGAAAACATGCGTCCCACTGCGACACTGGCGGTCAGCGGGATGGCGAATGTCTATCGCACCCCCGGACTGGGCGAGGCCCTGACCGCGCTGGCCCGACCCGCGCCGGATGGTGCCGACACGCGGGAACATGATGACAGGGACGCGCATACCAGTTTCAGCGTATCGGACCAGATCCGTGTTCCCGCCAGCCTGCTGCTGGAAATGGACAATCCCCGCGCACAGGTGCTGACCAGCAGCCCGCATGGGCGGCTGGTGCTGCGGGTAATGGATGAAAACCCTGCCACCCGCATTGGTAACGCTACCGTTCCCGCCGCCTATGACCAGACCGCCGCGCGCGCCCTGAGCCTGCGTGAGACGGCGCTGTGGACCAAGGAATACCGTGGTTTTCTGGATGGCACGACGTTTGACGGCACGCGCCCGCGTCTGGTGGCCATGACCCCGCACCGGCGGGGCAACATGCCGGTGGTGTTCATTCACGGCACGGCGTCCAGCCCCTATCGCTGGGCCAGCATGGTCAATGACCTGCTGGAAGACCCGCGCATACGCGATCATTTTGACTTCTGGTTCTTCTCCTACGCCACATCCAGTCCCATCCCGTATTCCGCCTGGCAGTTGCGCCGGGCCATAACGCAGGCGGTGGACAGTCTGGGCGGGGTGCGGGCCGATCCGGCGCTGGGACGCATTACGCTGGTGGGGCACAGCCAGGGCGGGCTGCTGGCGCGCATGCTGGTCATCAACCCTGGGGACAGGCTGTGGAACGGCACGGCGGACCGCCCGCTTTCCGCCTTTCACCTGACCGCGACGCGCGCCGTCTCATGCGTGAGACCATGTTTCCCACCCCCATGCCCGAAATCCAGCGCGTGGTGTTTATCGCCACACCGCAGCATGGCAGTTACTTCGCCGCCACATCGCTCACGCAGTTTATCGGCCGGATGGCCAGCCTGCCGCTACGGGTAAGCGAGACCGCGCGCGAGATCATGACCGGCGCGGGCGACAGCACGCATCTGGCCGGGCGCGTATCACGGCTGGGCAGCGTCTACGCCATGTCACCGCGCAGCGCGTTCATGCGCACGCTGCCCACCATTCCCATTGTAAAGGGCGTGCATACCCATTCCATCATTCCCGTATGCGGCAACGGCAACCCGCTTTCCCGGGCGGATGATGGCGTGGTGTCCTATGCCAGCGCGCATATACCCGGTGTGGAGTCCGAGCTTGTGGTGCGCCATTCGGAACATTCCACCCAGTCCAACCCCTTCACCATTGCCGAGGTCCGGCGCATCCTGCTGCTCCAGCTTGCGCAGGGAGCCATTGCACCTGCGGCGCCACGGCCATGAACGGCCAGCGCGTATGGGCATGGGGCCTGCGGGCG
>NZ_BAIO01000078.1 GCF_000613305.1 Komagataeibacter kakiaceti JCM 25156 | reverse complement strand
CATCTGTCCGGGCGGTTTGACTGTCTTGTCTTCCACGCCACCGGCACCGGCGGGCGGGCCATGGAACGTCTGGCCGATGACGGGACGATACGCGGTCTGGTTGACGTCACGCTGACCGAGTTCTGTGATCTGGTGGCAGGCGGCATCTTCCCGTGTGATTCCGACCGTCTGGGCGCTCCCATCCGCACGGGGCTGCCGTATGTGGGCAGTTGCGGCGGGCTGGACATGGTCAATTTTGGCGCGCGCGACACGGTGCCCGAACGCTACCGCCAGCGCAGGCTGGTCGAACACAACCCCCAGATCACCCTCATGCGCACCAATGCCGATGAATGCCGTGAAATGGGCCGCCTGATCGGCCAGCAGTTGAACCGCTGCGCGGGCGAGGTCCGGTTCCTGTATCCTGAAGGGGGCTTTTCCTCCCTCGACCAGCCCGGCGGCCCCTTTTACGACCCCGAGGCGGATGAAGCCTTTTACGCGGCATTGGCGCACACGCTGGAACAGACCGCGCGCCGCCGCCTGATCCGCCTTCCCCATGCCATCAACGACCCGGCCTTCGCCGCGGCGCTGGCGCATGAATTTTCCTGCATCTTTATGGAGACACCCGATAATGCCCCGCATTCCCCGCAGTGACATCCTGGCCAAATTCCGCAGCCTGATCGCCGCGCGCAAGCCCATCGTGGGCGGCGGCGCGGGCACCGGCCTGTCCGCCAAATGCGAGGCGGCGGGCGGGATCGACCTGATCGTGATCTATAATTCCGGCCGTTACCGCATGGCGGGCCGTGGCTCGCTGGCCGGTATCCTGGCCTATGGCAACGCCAACCAGATCGTGATGGAAATGGCGCGCGAGGTTCTGCCCGTGGTCCCGCACACACCCGTTCTGGCCGGGGTGAACGGCACGGACCCGTTCGTGGATTTTGACGTGTTTCTTGATGACGTCAAACGTGTCGGCTTTTCAGGCATCCAGAACTTTCCCACCGTCGGACTGATTGACGGCACCTTCCGCAAGAACCTTGAGGAAACCGGCATGAGCTACAGCCTTGAGGTGGATGTGGTCGCCCGCGCCAACCGCAAGGATCTGCTGACCACCCCCTACGTCTTCGATCCCGCGCAGGCGGTGGACATGGCCAGGGCGGGGGCCGACGTGCTGGTGGCCCATATGGGCCTGACCACGGGGGGCGCGATCGGGGCGGAAACCGCCTTCACGCTGGAAGATTCCATCACCCTGATCAACGAGATTACGGAAGCAGCCCGCACGGTACGCTCCGACATCATTGTCCTGTGCCATGGCGGCCCGATCGCCATGCCCGCCGATGCGCAGAAAGTGCTGGCGGCCTGTCCGGACTGCCACGGCTTTTACGGTGCATCGAGCATGGAGCGCCTGCCCGTGGAAGTCGCCCTGACCGAGCAGACCCGCAATTTCAAGGCAATGACCCGCTGAAAGCGGATGACACCACGGACATATCCGGCCACCGAAACCGTGGCCGGAGGGGTGGAAAGGGCGTTACTGCGCGGTGTAGCCGCCATCAATCACCAGTTCACTGCCCGTCATGAACTTTGATTCGTCGGATGCAAGGAACACGATGCCATACGCAATGTCATCCGGTTCACCCAGATGACCGAGCGGATGCAGGTCGATCAGCTTCTGGCGCGCGGCCGCCTGATCGGGAGTTTCGGCGGTGAAACCCTGCACCATGGGGGTCCAGATATAACCGGGGTGGATGGAATTGACCCGGATTTTGTAACCTGAACGCGCGCAGTGCAGGGCGGCGGATTTTGTAAAAAGCCGCACGCCGCCCTTGCTGGCGTTATAGGCGGCAAGGGCGGGATCCCCGATCAGTCCCTCGATCGAGGAGAGATTGATGATCGACCCGCCCCCATGCGGCTTCATGGCCTCCACCGCGTAACGCGTGCCAAGGAATACCCCGTCCAGATTGACCGACTGCACGCGCCGCCAGTCCGCAAGGCTGGTTGTCTCGACCGAGCCGTTATACAGGATACCGGCATTATTGACCGCGATGTCCAGCCGCCCGAACCGGCTGGCGATGGCCGCCATGGCTTTTTCCCAATCCGCTTCCGCCGTTACGTTCAGGGAAACGAACAGGGCTTCCCCGCCAGCGGATTCGATTTCAGCCACGGTGGCCTGGCCTTCCTTTTCCTTGAGGTCGGCCACAACCACCTTCGCCCCCTCACGCGCCAGCAGCAGGGCCGTGGCCCTGCCGATACCAAGCGCGGCGCCCGTAACAAGAGCCACTTTTCCCGATACACGCCCCATGATCGTCTCCTGAATAATTGTCTTTTAAGATATATTGAAATTTCCATTCAGGATGCGAGAAACTTAATCATTCCAGACCCATAGACACAGAGTTGTGACCCGCATCGCCCATGAACCGCACATGGCGGATATGGCACGGTCTGGCAGGGGATTGGGCGTAAAAGACTGCCCTTAAGACAGTCCGCAAATCCTGATGAAGCTTTTTTCAAAAAGCTTCAAAAAGCACCGCCTTTTTGAAAAAAGGCGGCACCCAAAAACTTTTGTTATTTTTTATCAATCAGTTGTTTTCAAACAGTCTTCCGGTTCGGGCCGCCCGAGGGAGATGTAGTCGAACCCGGCATCCCGTATGGCCTGCGGATCCCATATATTGCGCAGATCCGCGATCTTGCGGCCTTTCATCCGCTTTTTCAGCTTGTCGGGAGCAAGCGAGCGGAATTCGTTCCACTCCGTCAGCACGATAACGAGATCCGCCCCCTCGGCCACCGCCACGGCATCGCGGCAATAGGTCACGGCGGCGGGCAGCACCGCGCGTGCGGTTTCCATGCCCGCGGGGTCAAAAGCCCGGATATGCGCCCCGGCCCTGTCAAGCCGGTCGAGAATGGTGATGGAAGCCGCCTCCCGCATATCATCCGTTTCGGGCTTGAAGGTCAGGCCGAGCACGCCAACCGTCAGGCCGCTTACATCCCCCCCGGCAAAGGCGATGATCCGCGCGGCCATGGCCTGCATGCGTGCTTCATTGACTGCGACCGTCGTCTCGATCAGGCGCACGGGCGAGCCTGCGTTACGGCCGATTGCCGTCAGCGCACGGGTATCCTTGGGAAAGCAGGAGCCGCCAAAACCGGGACCGGGATGCAGGAATTTCTTGCCGATACGCCCGTCAAGCCCGATGGAGCGGGCGACATCCGTCACGTTCGCGCCCACTTTCTCACACAGATCCGCAATTTCGTTGATGAAGGTGATCTTCATGGCCAGGAACGAGTTGGCTGAATATTTTATCAGCTCCGCCGTCTCCAGCCCGGTGAACACGATCGGGGTTTCAAGCAGGTAGAGCGGCCGGTAAAGCCTGCGCAGAATATCCTGCGCGCGCGTGGTGTCCCCCGGCTTGTGCTGGTCCGTGCCGATAATGACGCGATCGGGCCGCATGAAGTCCTGAATGGCGTTGCCTTCGCGCAGGAATTCCGGGTTCGAGGCAACTTCAAAATCAAGATCGGGGCGTATCTCCCGCACGATACGGGCGATTTCACGGCCCGTACCGACCGGCACGGTGGATTTTGTTACGATGAGGGTATACCCATCCGCCGCGCGGGCAACCTGCTCAACCGCGGCATAAACATAGCTTGTATCCGCCTGACCGTCCCCCCGGCGCGAGGGCGTGCCCACGGCCAGGAACACGGCGTCAACGCCCTTGATGGCGGCGGCGATGTCATCGCCAAACGTCAGGCGGCCCGCCGCCACGTTATCTTCCACCAGACGGTCCAGACCGGGTTCATAGATCGGGATTCGCCCTTCCCGCAGGGCAGCCAGACGGTCGGGACTGGTTTCAACAATGGCGACATCCGTGCCGAATTCAGCAAAACATGTGCCGGAGACCAACCCTACATAGCCCCCACCGATCATTGCAATGCGCACCTGGAACCCCTGATTTGTTTCCGGAATATTATCCTGAACAGGATCGAAGCGGACAATTCCGGAACTGCCTGAAGAAAATAAAAGCCAGCCCTCAACGTGAAATTCGTAACCCGGCCCGTATCATACGGATGACGCGCAAGGTTACAATTCCGCCGGGAATGTTTAAGCGCCCTGTTTAACCCCCACTCCTCCGCCAACCGTTGTGACCGGCATGATGCACACTTACAGACCGTATGCGGCACGTAGTCATAATCCACGACGTTAGCGGGGCACAATCCTGCTTCCACACACCATGACACCCCGCAACTGCCTTACGAACTCGTGGCCCGACATGAAGAGATCGGAGCTTTCCCGATGACCGGCATCCTGAACCAATTGCAATTTATATTCTGATTTATTGAAACAGGCTCATGCTCCCGTTACATGCAGTTGCGCGCGGTCTGGATCAGAGGCTTTTTGAAAAAAGCTTCACCAAACATTTCTTTATGATTGACGTGATGAATCAAAATCGGCTGCCACGCGAACATCCGTCCATCTCAAATCGCCACAACTCCGGACATCTTTCCACCGGGGGCAACGACAATTCCGGAACCTATCAAAGTTAACAATGTGGATGGCCGGTTGCCATGTGGCGAAATTATGGGAATTTCCTTCACATCCATTTGAATTTAACCAAATGAAACAATTTGTCACCATTGCGTTGGGAATATCTGTCTGGCTCAATCCTGTTATATTAATGGGGGCATGTGTTGCGCAACGTAACATGGCTTTTCATGACAAGGCAGGCAGTATTATTTATACTGCTCTCCCTCATCTCAATAAATATATACAATGCGTTCCCTGTCGGTATTCACCATCCCCTTTTTCATGTGGATTTCGAAAAGGCGTATTATGCAGCGGGGGCAGCGGTGCTCCGGGGCGGCCCGCAGGCTTTATGGCCATTGATCGAACAGGCTGAGTTCGTCAACTGGCCAATCGAGTCCTATCTGTTCTTACCATTCGCATGGTCAGGACTGGAAATGGCGGAACATATTTTCCTTTTATTGGGAATTCTGGCTACAACAGGCTCATTTATACTACTTGCTGAAGGATGCAATTTAAAAACAAAAAGCCTTCTGGCATTGCTCTTTCTGGCAAACGGGCCTTTGTGGTACAGCCTTGTGGCCATGGGTAACACCACGCATTTCATACTGTTTGCACTCATCTGCGTATTACTGTTCATACAACGCAGGCGGATGTATGCGGCGGGAATTCTGATCGGCATGGCCGCGGCAATAAAACCGATGATTTCGATTTTTATACTGTATTTTTTCTATCGTCGCAACTATCGCGCAGCCCTGTCCGGCATGACGGTGATTACGACGATGGCTATATCGTCCATAATATTTTTCGGGCAATCCATAACTTACGGATGGTATGAACATTGCATAGTAGAGTTCTCAACAAAGCCGATCGGGGCCTTCAACAACCAGTCCCTCAGCGCCTTCCTGTTACGTTTGCAGACTGGCCCCGCCTATCTGTACGACTGGCATGGGCAGGATGTTCTGGGCAACAACCATATTCTTGTAAAAAATATTCCGCTCCTTCTTCTGTTATTCACAGGTTACGTTGGCTGGAAATGGCGGAAGGAATTCATGGCCACGCCCGATCCTGACCCGTATGCCGCGGATATATTCGATTTCAGCCTGCTGATAACTTTCTGTATTGTAACAAGCCCGGTCTCGTGGACACATTATTATCTGCTTCTTCTGCTACCATGGAGCTTTTACATCACCGGACGCCTGCCCCGCAACAATGACCCAATGACATCATTACTGGTCTGGAGCAGTATTGTCCTTGCCTCCATGCCGGTTATCTATCCCACGCATTTACCAGAACCGATTGCGGCATGGGCGGCACGCTCCCTGGCGTCCCTGTGGTTTCTCGGTGGGATGCTTTTCCTGTTTTCCCTGCTTCGATATGGTCTTTCCATATCCCAAGCGGTCCAGCCATCTGGTCTGCTGGATATGCCTTCACTGATTGGCGATGATGAGGGTGTTACGCTTGGGATGAGCGCAAATGACGATCTTCTCCCGCCCGCCATCATGGACCGAACCACAGGGCCGAGCCCATGAGGAAATACAAATCTGGTTCACAAAACACCCTGTAATCGTAAGGAAGTTTTTTAAACAGTGTCTTTTTCACGGCCCGCACAGCAGGAACGTGCCCTCGTCTGGCATATCGGGACTGATCGCTCCGGCAATCATATCCATAATCTGAAGCGCATTTCAGCAATTTCACCAACCGGGGCTATGATGGTTCCATAGATCTGATCCAGAAACAGGAACCTGCTTACCCATGCTTCTCAACCTGATCGAACTCGGCCCGGAAAATGGCGACCTGTCCCGTCCGCCCGTCGTCTTTCTTCATGGGCTGTTTGGGCGCGCGCGCAATTTTGGTTTTTTCCAACGGCGCATTGCGGCCACCCATCGCACGCTGGCGCTTGATCTGCGCAATCACGGCAAAAGCCACATGGCCCGATGGATTATCCCACCCTCGCGGCCGATGTGCACGAAACACTTGCAGCGCACAACGCCCTGCCCGCAACGGTCATCGGACATTCAATGGGCGGCAAGACCGCATGATGCTTGCCCTGCAACACCCGGCTGCCGTCCGTTCCCTGCTGGTGGCCGATATTGCGCCCGGTCAGGGCGGATTTGCCCAGTCCGATCAACTGGCCCGGAAACTGGCCGCCCTGCCCTTGCCCGACTTTCTTGACCGTGCTGGCGCCGAAGCCTGGCTGGCGCAGGTCATTTCCGACAAACCCGTGCGCGATCTCATGCTCATGAACCTTGATCTGGGCGAAAAACCGCACTGGAACATCGGGATACACGAAATCGCCGCCTCCATGCCTGCTATTGTTGGATGGCCCACCATGGCGCCGGGAACCCATTATGATGGTCCCACGCTGTTTATTGCCGGGGGGCGTTCGCATTATATCCAGCCGGAGAACTACCCCGTAATGCGGCAGCTTTTTCCCCATTACCGGCTGGATGTCATCAAGGATGCCGGCCACTGGGTGCATGCACAGGCTCCCGCGGCCTTTCTGGCGCTTGTGGAAACATTCCTGTCCACAACCTGATCCCGGCATCCATGGGCGTATGCACCTGCAAAAACAGTCCGCCACGGGCAGGCCAACAGACTGGCAGACCATTTTCTTGCAGTCGGGCACGGGAAGATGGGGAATTAGCGGAAGACTATTCCCCCATCAATCAACACGGACTGTCCCGTCATGTAATCTGAATCCGGCCCGGCGAGCCACGCGACAAAATTGGCGACATCATCCGGCGTTTCCGCCCGGCCGAGCGTGATGCCGCTGACATATTTGCGATAGGTCGCGCCTACCTCCGCACCGGTCGCTTCGGCCATGCGCTTGTCTATATCCACCCACATATCCGTCCCGACCACACCGGGGCAATAAGCGTTTACGGTAATGCCAGAGGATGCAAGTTCCTTTGCCGCCGCCTGCGTCAGCCCTCTGACGGCGAACTTGGTTGCGGAATAGACGCCAAGAAACGCATACCCTTCATGCCCGGCTATCGAACAGGCATTGATGATCCTGCCCTTGCGGGACTGTTTCCTGAATGCCTGCGCCGCCGCCTGAATGCCCCACAGCGTACCCGCCACATTGATCTGGAAAATACGATCCATGTCATCGGGCGTGACATCCAGCAGGGCCTTGACCTGCGCCACCCCGGCGTTATTGACCATGATATCGATACCGCCCAACTGGTCCATGGCCTGATCGACAACTGAAAAAACCTGTTCGCGCACGCTGATATCGGCATCCAGCGTAATCGCCCTGCGATCAAGCGCTTCTATTTCCGCGCGCACGCTGGCCAGACGCTCGGGGTTGAGGTCGACCAGAGCCAGATCCGCTCCCTCCCGCGCCAGGCGCAGCGCGATACCGCGCCCGATCCCCTGTGCGGCACCCGTAACGACGGCGACTTTCCCAACAAGAGACATGAATGATCATCTTTCCGTTCAGACCCATGCCACATGATGCGGCGGGCGCCTGGAAAACGTTCCGCGCACGAAGAAAGTTCAGTGTTGTTGTATTATTTACAGTTCAATATTTTATTTTATATTTAATTTCAATCTGACTGTACATGGTGCGAGATTACGGAATCCAGAGATATGCATGGACCATGCTTCAACATCCGCATCATGTAAATATAAAGAAGTTTTTGGTAAAGCTTTTTTCAAAAAGCTTCAGGAAACGCTTTAAGCGTTCAAAGCCAACGATCAT
>NZ_BAIO01000079.1 GCF_000613305.1 Komagataeibacter kakiaceti JCM 25156 | reverse complement strand
TGGGGCCGCCGCGTGCCGCAGGAAGTCCGTGACCGGGCGGATGCCGTACGCACGCGCATCATGAACGGCTGGTCACCCTTCGTCGGCCCGCTGCGTGACCAGCACGGCACGCAGCGCCTCGCCCCGGGGGAGGTCATGAATGACCTTGAACTCTATCACTGGAACTGGGCGCTGGAGGGGGTGAGCGGGCTGCCATAGCGCGGCCCGTGAACCATCCCGCCCATGCGCGGAAGGTGGCCCCGACAGTAAGATTGTAATTTCAATAAAGACATGGGATAATGTCCGTTTGCAGGTATATGCTCTGTAAACACAGTAATTGGCGGAACGAAACGAGACATGGGAAATACTTCTGAGATGCAGGATGTCAGGAATCTTGTAGATAAGCTTCCTGAAATATATCAGCCTATATTTGGGCATCCGGAATTGTCTAAAACAGCCCGTCGGCCTTCCGATGACCGGCTGGAAATGATTTTACACATCTACGGTAAAATGTCCGCCTACCTGAAGCGCCCGCTGAAGGTTCTGGATGTCGGGTGCGCGCAGGGCTTCTTCTCGTTGAATCTGGCGAAGCACGGCGCCACTGTAACGGGCATCGACTTTCAGGAAGAGAATATCAATCTCTGCAAGGAACTTGCCAGAACCAGCGGTCTCGACGTCAATTTCGTGCGGACCGACGCCAAGGAATTCCTGGAGCAGGAAAAGCTTGGTTACGACCTTATATTAGGGTTCAGTATTTTCCACCACGTCATCAACCGCGACGGGATTGATGTGGTCCGCAAGATCCTTGAAAAACTTGCCAGGGATGGCGCGTCCCTGCTGCTTGAAATGGCGCTGAAAACGGAACCGCTGGCATGGGCGCGCGCCCAGCCCGCTGACCAGCGGCAGTTCCTCAGCGGGATCGGTTTCGTGCATGAGATGAAGACCCATGCAACGCATCTGTCGAAGATTTCCCGCCCGACATTCTTCTGTAGCGATAAATTCGTGCTGCTGAACGAATTTTTTGATGCCTTCGACTGGATGAAATCCGGCAATGGCATCAGGACGTTCTCCTGCGGCAACAACATTGTGCAGATCAGCCATTCCAGCGCGAAAATCGGTTACCAGAAACTGGAAATGGAAATCCGCGCGCTACAGAAAATGGATGCGTCGAACGAAAAAGATAAATGCGGAATAACGGATTTCAACATAGACGGCGATGAACGCTGGATTGTCCGTGACAAGATCAATGGGGAATCCCTGAACGACCTGATCAGGCAGGGCAAGAGCTACGACCCGTACAAGGTCGTGATGGATATCCTTGATCTTCTGGAAGGCTTTGAGTCACAGGGCCTTTATCATAACGATGTGCGGATCTGGAATGTCATTATCGATGGCAAGGGGAAGGCCAAGCTGATTGACTTCTCCTCGCTCACGCAGGATTCAAAGGATTGCGTGTGGCCGCATGATCTTTTCCTGTCCTTCATGATTTTCATTGTGGAGGTTCACAAACGGTCCGTTCCCGCAGGTGTCGCGTGCCGTAATGTGACCATCAGCCGTTTGACCTGCCCGAGCCGTTCCGTTCCGCATTTTCCATGATATGGAAAATGCCGCGCAATGACTGGACTTCAGGCTGCTGAAGCTGCTGTGCGGTTACGCGAAGGATAACAAGGCTTCTTCCGGCCAGATGTATGGTGACGATTTATGGAAGCAGGCCGTGGAATCCCTTCTGACCTTCCATACGCATGAAGACGCCCGGATTTCCAGGAAGAAATAACTGACTGACAGAAACGGTAAAAGTTTTTGGATGCCGCCTTTTTCCAAAAAGGCGGCGTTTCCCGAAGCTTTTTGAAAAAAATCCGCCATAAACTTCAACAGGATTTGCGGGCTGTCCTGAAGGCAGGCGTTTCAGACCGCCTGCAGGGGCTTCCATATAAGGCCGGAATATGAACTGACCGATGCTGGTATTCCGGCCTGATTTGTTTCGGTTATACTGTATGGGGCAGGGCAGAAGCTGCCGTTTTTTCTCTACCGGACCGCGTAAAAGAAACCATTGCCTGCCGGGGGGGAGCGGTCGATGACCGTGAAATCGGCATCCTTCAGAAGAGTGATAAGGTTTTCCTGGTCCTTGTCATAATCGATTATATGCCATTCCACCATGAAAGCCTTGACCTCCGATAGAAGATTGGTATCGGCAAGGTTTTGTAAAATATTATATTCCGCGCCTTCACAGTCGATTTTCATGATGATGTCACAATCGGGGTGACTGCTCCTGACCTGACGCAGGGCGTTGGCCGCGGTCTGCATCTGCAGTTCCATGGCAATGCCGTCCCTGTCCGTATTGCGTGTGGAGCGGGAACCTGAATCACTGGTGTCAGCTACGTTGAACAGAATATTTCCTTCAACATCGGACAGGCCGATATTGAAAGGTATGATCTTTTCAGCCAGTTTCGGGTTCAGGCCCAGATTGGCCATGCCCCGGTTGTAGGTGGAAAGGAAAGGTTCGTATGAATATACTTTCTGGACCGCGCTGTTCTGGGCGAACTGCATGGAGACCAGGCCAATATTCATGCCCACATCCATGACAACGGTTGGCCCCTTACGTGCGAAACGATAGACCTGATCCACAAAAATTTCATGGATCAGGTTAAGATCATCGGGCTCCCGGGCATAAAAATCGATGCCCCCCTTGGACAGGACAACGTCATTATCCCTGACAGCTACCCGGAAACCAAGTTCATAATAATGGCGTAATGCCTGAACATGTTCCCGAAGGAACGTCGGCGCGTTCTGATCGACCGTTGGAAATAAAAGGGCGGAAACAGGCGTTGATGCCTCGCTTACGGGGCGGTACACATCCATTTCCAGCCGGGAATTGCCGTAAACCCCGATCCGGTATTCCACGAGGGATTTCTGCCGCAGGCTGAACAGGACTTCAAAATGGGATGTCCCGGCCCGAAGTTCACCCGCCGTGACGTATTTGACCCCGACAATTTCCTGCCCCCGGTTAATGGCGACATCGGCCATCGCAACAAAATCATCATCCACGCATCCGCTCAGATCAATGGCGGCGATCCGGAAAACAGCCTTGTAGTTTCCCTGCGCGCGGAATTCATAAGGCCCCCAGATCACATGCCCGCTTTTACCGAATTCCGTTTCGGCCATGCTGGCGCCATGAATGTTTTTTGCATAACTTATACTGTTATTTAACAATGGCTCGGGTCCTTATCTGCCAGCGTAATAAACGCATTTGCCCAAACGCTTGAGAATCATGCCCTGTCGGTGGTGTTTATCAATCGGGCCGGATCGTCACGGATTCATATCCGCAATGAGGGCTTTGTATGTTTCATCGCGCATACATTCGGCACCTCCCCCCGCCGGAAACATCGGGCGAGTGCCTCAAGAAGTCCGAATCCTGAATAAAGTTCCTCCGGACCGTGAAATAAAATGTAATTTTATGCATTCCCGTCACGCAGGCCATGGGGACCACCGGCAGCACGCGCGGAAATGCGTGGCGGGTGCGCTCCCGCCACGCCAGATGACTACAAGGTTGTTACAACGCCGGTCCGAACGCCCGGCGTCCGGCCACCCAGACCGTGCGGATGTTCGGTCGCCCCATATTGCACAGGATCTGCTGGGCAATATCCTCGGGCGCGTAATCGCTGTCTCCGGCGGGGGGAAACATGATATTGCTGCCCGGCGCCGCGCGGTCGATCAGCAGGGCGTCAAACGCCATGCCCGGCTCAAGCTGGCCCGCCGTAATATCGAGTGCCGCAGTGCCGCCACGCGTGGCGAGCCACAGCCCCTCCGCAAAGGTCAGGCGTGTGCCGGGGCGGCCACGCCGCTGTGGGGGCAGGGCGGGATCATTGCCGGTATCCAGCATGCGCGCGGCGGTGACCGCCATGGCGGCGTTATGGGCCACGGAAGGTGAATATCCCCCCGATATATCCGTACCCAGCCCCACATGCACGCCCGCCTGCCATGCCTGCCGCAGGGGCAGTACCGCGCCTGCGAAATAGGCGTTGGAGAGCGGGCAATGCGCAATGGCCGCACCGCGTGCCTGCACCAGCGCCATGTCATCAGCACTCATGAAGCATGAATGGGCCAGCACGGTGCCGCGCCGCAGCAGCCCGAAGCGGTCCAGCGCCACGGTATCGTTCACCCCCATGCGCTGGCGCACGTAATCGTGCTCCCAGTCACTTTCGGAGCAATGGGTCTGGATCAGGCAATCTTCCGTCGCCGCAAGCGCGCCCAGCCCGTGCAGCAGCCCATCGGTGCAGGCGGGAATGAAGCGTGGGGTCACCATGGGGCGCACCAGACCGTGTTCATTGCCGGGCAGGGCGCGCACGGCGTGGATGAACCGGCGCGAGGCGGCCAGCGCCTGCTCGATGGATGGATTACGGTAATTCGTGGGGCACAGGGTGGGATCATCCATCGCCACCAGCCCGACATGCGCCCGCAGTCCATGGCGCAGGCAGGTACGGGCCAGAACCAGACTGCTTTCTTCATGTATGGTGGCAAAAAATACCGCCGTCGTGGTGCCATTGGCCAACAGGGTGGTGACCATCTGCTCATAGACCGGGGCGGCAAAAGCCGGATCGGCAAAGCGGGCCTCAAGCGGAAAGGTGCGCTGCTCCAGCCATTCGCGCAGCGGCAGGTCCAGCGCGCGTCCCATCTGCGGCCACTGGGGGGCATGGACATGCAGGTCGGCAAAGCCGGGCATGAGCAGTTGCGCGGGTGTGAGGTCATGCACGGGCATGCCGCAACGTGCCGCTTCATCCAGCAGGGCCGTGGCGGCGGGCGTATCCGCCCCATGGCTTGCCACAATCAGGCCATCGGCACCCACATGCAGCACGCGGCGCTCCATGGTGACATGCCGGGCGCTAGCGGGATTGAGCACATGCCCGCGTATGACAAAATCACCCATGTGGTCCCGGCCCTTTATCTGTTACCAATCCGGTCCTTTATGACCCCAATGGCGCATTCTGTACAGTCCGAAACCGGCGCTGGCGCATAAAGCCTGGGGCGGGGCGAGGGACGGAATATAGGGAGGCGGGAAAAACCCTTGTAAACACAGCTGAAATTACGAAACGCAGGTTTTTTCCACAGGGTTATCTTTCCGACTATCCCCGGAATCTGTGGATAAGACGGGCAGGGTCAGGAAAGCCTGAAGCCGTTTTGCCGCCAAGCACTAACGATAACGGCAGGGCTGGTTGATAACTGGCGCGCTGGCGGACTGGATGACCATAAGCGTGACCGGGCCATCGCTATATTGCCCGCGTCATGGCCTTTCATGCCTTTGTAAGGGCCGGTTTGCATGGGGCGTACGTTCTGGTCCTCGCCAAACAGGATGTCGCCGGGGCCCATCACCACACGGGTGCCATCCATTGCCTGTACATACCAGCTTCCCTGCAAGGGGACGATCCATTGCGGTTTCGGGTCGGGATGCCATGTACCGTTCCAGTGCGCGGGCTGCACCGTCATCATGATGGTGGCCGACTGCTGCGGCATGGGATCCTGCCACTGCGGGCCTGCGGGGGGCGACATGCTTTTGAGGAAAAAATCATGCACCGGACAGGTGGAGATGTGGCTTATCCCTTTATCGTCCGTCCATAAATGCCGGTAGAATCGCTGCGGCGCGTCCGGTGCGGATGCTGCTGGCGGGGCAGGGGATGCCGCGGAAGCGGGTGGCACAAGTGCGGCCAGCAGCAGGCCGGCGGAAAGCAGCGTGGGGCGGACAGGCATGGCAATCCTCTTTGCGTGGGGCCTTGAGTGCATATCGCCCCGGCTACCTGCCTTCAGGAAACGGGGGATATGGATACAGGCCAATACAGACATGTTTTCCTATCGGGCCGGGATGTAGAATTCTCCCGTTGTGCCGGGAAACGCCACATTGGCCCGATCTCTCCACACAAACCTTACTTTCAGGGAGCATCCCAGCGTCCGCGCCGCGTGACTGATCGCACGCCATGCGCCGTTGGCGTCCTGTCCCTGCACGGAAATATCGACATCGGCAAGGTGTCTGTAACCTTCATCCGTCTTTAAGCCTTTTACGAACCTTACGACCATATTTTTCTGCAGGTCTTCCCGGTTCGTGGCTGCCATGGCGACTTTTCGTACAAACAGGTTCAGCAACCCGTTCCATGTGGTTTCGGACCGGAGCGGGGGCTTTCCATCAATTTCAACATTGATCAGCTTGGTATGGGTCAGGTCGGGCGGGGTGAACGGATTGAAGCAGGTCACATTATTTTCGATATTCCTGCCGCCATCCGTCTTTGTCTTCTCGTAATTATCAAGAATCTTATTGATGACACTTTCTATGGTGTCCACCAGAGGTTCGGCATGTTCCTGCAATCTGGAGAAGGTTCTGTCGGTTAATTCTATCATTGGCGCCATCTTGGAGATTCCCGTTCCAGCATTCGTAAAAGCCTTATACCTTGACGGACGCAGGCAGGCAACCATTTCCGTCATTTCGTCCACCCTGAAATTTTCCGGATATTTCCGCCGGTTTCCCGCCTCTGGCTGACTGATCGGGTTACATCCGTAGGCCGGGTATTCTCCTTTACGGTGCGGATGGTGTCGCGCCGTAGGTCAAGCGGTAGATCGCGCCTGACTGGTCATCGCTGATCAGCATGCTGCCATCGGGCAGGGGCTGCACGTCGGCCGGGCGGCCCCAGGCGTCCTGCCCCTGGCGGAAGCCGCTCACCAGCACGGCGGGAGGCTGTGGCGCGCCATTCGCGTTGAAATGAACGCTCACTACCTGATCACCCCGCAAGCTGGCTGCGGTTCCATGATCCATGTTCGGCAATCATGATGTTGCGTGATAGGCGGCTGGAAACTGGCTGCCTTCATAAAACCGCAGCCCCAGCGCCGCGACATGCGCGCCCAGCAGCAGGGCGGGCGGCGTGAATTCGCTGCATGCGTGCTGCCTGCCGAATTGCGGGTCCGGCACATTGCCTGATGGCAGTAGGGATAACCAAAGGACTGGCCCACCCTGTCCAGCCGGTTCAGTTCATCGGCGGGCACGTCATCGCCCATGTTGTCGCGCCCGTTATCGGTAAACCAGAGGGTATCCGTGCCCGGTCGCCATGTCAGGCCGACCGAGTTGCGGATGCCGAACGCCACGTCGCGCCGGTCCGTGCCATCGGGGGCCATGCTGATGATCCGCCCGAACTCATGTCCTACATCGCAGATGTTGCATGGCGCGCCGATGGGCACATACAGCCGGTTATCCGGCCCGAAGGCGATGAATTTCCATGAATGATCGCCCGGCCTGTACGGCAGTTCCGCGCCCACGGGTTCGGGCCGGGGTGGCGTGTCGAGATGGTTTTCAATATCGCGCAGCACCACGATGCGGTTCATGTCCGATACATACAGATCCCCCTCGTGAAAGGCCACGCCCACGGGCAGGTTCAGTCCGTGGGCGATGGTGCGGACCCTGACCGGCCCGCCGCCGTCAAGCCCGCTCAGGGCATAGACCTGCCCGCGCCCATGCTGCCCACGAAAAGGGTGCCCCGCGCGCCCACCGCCATTTCCCGCGCGCCGGGCACCTGATCGGTGACGAGGCTGACATGAAAGCCCGGCGGCGTGCGCAACAGTTCCACAGGCACGGCGGCCCGCGCGATGGTGGGGGTCAGGACCAGCGGCACCATGTATGACCGCAGGGCGCGGGAAAGGGGGGAACAGGTCATGACGGGTCTCCTTACCCGCATATGCCCCCATCCACGCGCGGCGGCGGGATCAGGACAGGATGCGGCATATCTTCTCGGCCAGGGCGGTGGCGCAGTAGGGCTTGCGCTCCATCGGCACATCATGCAGGTCGGCGGGAATAAGGGTGCGGTCGGCATAGCCGGTGGCGAAGATGAAGGGCACCCCGCGTTCACGCAGCGCGCGGGCGATGGCGATGGAATTTTCCCCGCCCAGGTTTACATCCAGTATCGCCACATCCGGCACGCGGGTATTGATGGCCTTCAGCGCTTCGTACACCGAGGCCACAGTGCGGACCTTGCCGATCCGGGTTTCCTCGATCGCCTGTTCCGCCTCCATCGCGATCAGGAACTGATCCTCCACCAGCAGGATGTCGGCGTTGCGCACTTTTTTCTCCATCGCGGGAACAGGTGGGGGCGCGGGATCGGGCTCGGCCCCGATCCGGGTGGCGGGGGCCGTGCTGACATGGCGGCCGGGCAGGTTCAGCGTCACATGCAG
>NZ_BAIO01000080.1 GCF_000613305.1 Komagataeibacter kakiaceti JCM 25156 | reverse complement strand
CGCCGCCACGGCGCTCCGGCCGGTGGCGCGGCTGATGACCTTTGCATGCAGGTGATAGATCGCCATAAGCACGATCCTATCACACCCCTTAAGCGCACGTCACGAAGTGACGTATAAGCGCGCACTTACATTTTATTGCGCTGCAATAGTTGATTGATCTGGATGAGTGACGCGGTTCTCGCCTGTGTGGTAGAGTATGCCACAAATCAGCAGGACAGGTGACCGGAAATGCGCAGGCCACGGGACATTGATGCGGAACTGAAGGCGCTTCAGGAAAAGGCGAAGCAGCTCAAGGTGCAACGGACCATCCAGCTCGGCGAACTGGTCGAGGCGACGGGAGCCGATACCCTGTCGATCGAGGCGCTGGCCGGGGTGCTGCTTGCGGCTGTTGAACAGGCGGACGGCAAACCCGAAGCCGTCGCGAGGTGGACCGAACGGGGGACGGCGTTCTTTCAGGCCGGCGCAAAAAAGGGCGGCCGGAAAGGAACCGGAAACGATCAGAACGGATCTGCTGGCGCTTGAAAGACGGATCAGGAAGCAGGCGGCCCTGATCCATCGCCATCAGGCACGAAAGGCACGCACCGACATGCGCGACTGGGCGAAGGCGCGACGCGAACGCACCCATCACTTGATCGAACTGGGTGGCCTGGTCCAGAAGGCGGGACTGGTCGATCTGACCGATGATGACCGCGCAACCCTGCTCGGGGCCTTCCTGGACATTGCGGGGCAGCTTCGGGAGGGCAGGAATACCGCGTCAAGCGACCTGAAAACACGCTGGAGGCGTGCGGGGCTTCATGCCTTCGACAGCGACCGGGAACATGACAGGACAACAGGCAGACGTGACCATGACTGACCACGAGATACTATCATCTGAAGCTGACACATTGCGAGAGCTTACGACCCGGATTGTCACAGCCTATGTCAGCAGTCACACGGTTCCGTCGGATACCCTGCCAGGCCTCATCGCCACGGTGTTTCAGGCGCTCGGAAGTCTGGGACAGGCGACGACCGGAACACCGGATCTGGTACCGGCCGTGCCCGTGAAAAAATCCGTGTTCCCGGATTACATCGTCTGCCTGGAGGACGGGAAAAAAATGAAGATGATCAAGCGTCACCTTCACACCGTCTATGGCCTGACGCCCCAGCAATATCGGGAAAAATGGGGTCTACCGGAAAGCTACCCAATGACCGCCCCATCCTATGCAGCCCGACGCTCTGTCCTGGCACAGGAGACCGGACTGGGGAGGACCGTCAAGGCGACACCGGAACCTTCGCACGTACCGGAAGCTGAAGTTCCGGTCACACGCCTGCCAGAGAAGAAACGCGGACGCAGGCCAAAACTGGCCTGAAGGTCCAGACAAGCCTGATCTGTCGGAATTTATTCCGTCTGGGCGTAGGCTTCACGCACGGCTTCCGGCCGATTGGAAATAGCGCGCAGATAACTTTTTGCAGCGGTATCCGGCGTACGTTCCCGCTTTCCCACCCTTGATGGTTTCCTCTTCCAGACCATACCAGAGCGCGAACTGTCGGCGACTGAGCTTCAGACGCCGACGGATCAGGGCCACATCCACATCGGCCTTGTGATCAACATGGATCGCCCTGATCCCAGCCTTTGCAAGGTCGGAAATAACCGCCTCGATCGTGTCAGTCATGGGCAGCAGAACGATTGCATGCCCTTCCGCCTGTTCCGAGGATTGCCTGATGAGGTCTTCCACCGTCTTCTTGGCGGCCAGCATCGTCAGTCCACGCCTGGACAGCGCCATCGTGGCAGCAATGGAATTGAGATCAGGCCACCCCTCACGCGTCAGGGTCAGGGCGAATCTGGCGCGTGAACCGGAACGGACACGGGATATGGCCTGGACAGGCCCCAGTCGTGCGAATTCCGCCTTCAATGATGATTTCATCGAGATCCATTCCTTCCAGAACGGCCTGTGCGATCGTTTTCAGATTGACGAACCCGACCCCATTGGCTGTTGCACCGTGGATGTGAGTCTTGGCCAGCTTCATGAATCCTTGGGATCGATCGACACTGAATTCAGCCATGACCATCAGAACGACACCAGGAGCCTGAATAACCAGGGTTGCGATCGGATCACTGCTCTGGTCATCGTCTATTTCGAATGACAGGTCTTCGACTGTCCACCGTGGCCTCATGCTGAATTATAGGTTCAATGAACCTATAATTCAAGCAGATCCCGCCGTCGTCCTTCCGGCAGCAGCGCCAACCCATACAGGATATCGGCCTGGGTCATGGTCGTGATGAAGATGGTCATCATGGACTGACGGGACATCCAGGCCAGCACCGCCCCGTCAGGCCCGGAGCGCATCAGTTCGGAGAGGATGTTGGTGTCGAGAACGATCACACTCCGAAATCCACATCCCTGATAGCCTCACGGGACACGGCAGGCAGGTCTACCCCGTCCAGCCTGGCAAAACGCTGGTGGATGGCCTGACCGGCATCTACCCCCTGCGACACTTCAGCGGAAAGAGCGGAGCGCAGGATATCGCGCACCTCTTCCTCCATGGAACGCCCATGCTGTGCTGCGCGCAGACGAAGCCGCTGCTTGAGACTGTCATCGAGATTGCGAATAATCATGACGGCCATAGGAACCTCCAGCAGGCAATGACAGCATTGCAATCACTGACTGCGCATTTTCAATCATCAGGTCAGGTTAGGTGTTTGAGGGAAGAGACGAAATCCCGCACCAAGCTGAAAACGGAAGCGCAGGTCCAAACTGGCCTGAAAATCCAGACGGAAACAGAACGCGGGAACGATCTCTCATTCCCGCGCTGAAGGTTACCAGTAATATTCGTGGGGCCGCCGGGTTCCGGTATACGGAAAGACCGCCTCAAGAGGATCGAGGTCGCCCTTGATGACCAGGCAGGCAATATGCCTGTCATGATGACGGCCAGGACGGATATCATGCAGATGGCTGTACCAGTTTGGAGATTCAGAGGCATCACGTGAGCCTCCATAGCCACAGCGATCCGGCCGGTTGGCCCAGCGATGGTCCCGGCCGTGTCTGCGGCTGTGATGATAGGTGCGAGACATGGGAGCTTCCCCTCCATGACGCGCGGAGTGATTTCCGGGCGTACCTACATCGCCCGATCTCCCCTATTCTGGTTTGAATACACTTTACCGCGCCTGTGCGACATCGGTCTCCAGCAGCATCCGCACATAGCGTGTGTAAGGGATACCCTTTGCCTTCGCCCTGGCTTTCACGGCGTCCAGCAAGGACGCCGGCAGGCGCATGTTGAGGGCAGCCGCCTTGGGTTCGATCTCAAAGCGCATGGGCTTGAAACCGGACAGGTCATACCGGGTCAGATCGGCGGTCGCGACGAAATCCTCGGCCGCTTCGTCACTGTGCAGCGAGGGTATGGACCTATTTTTGCTGCTCATAGTGGTCGATCTCCTTCTGATGCATGTAGCGGGCACTAATGGGACGTAACCGGGTCTGGCTGCTGATCGTCCTGAACATGAAGACCAGAAAAACGTAACGTCCGGCTTCAGTCCTGCCAATGGCCCGCATCCGGGGTTCACCAGGATAAGGATCAGCCATGACGGCAGGTTCTCCCAGCAGGACCTGCTCGATTTCCGCACGGGAGACCCCATGCTTGCCACATTTCGGCCAGTTGCCGTCATCCCAGTCGAAACCCGCAATCTTCATGCAGGGAAGATAGACATTTGTCTACACAAATGCAACGTCATTAGAAATCGGCGGTCCCCGTTCCATCCCCACATCTTCCCCCGTAACGATCCCCCTGGCAGTCCCCACGGTGTCCCCAGACCGTCCCCCTAGGATTTCGCGCTCTCATACACCATTGCACCGTTGGTGCGGGCATGCCCAAAGGGCTTGGAAAACCCGATCCCCTTCAGCCAAAGGGTGGGCTGATACGGTTTACCCTTTCGACAAGAATGGTCGTTGCAGCGAGCAGACATGGCACGACAATTCCCTACCGCCTGAAAGGCAGTGACTATCTTACGCGACGTTCCTTGGCCGACCGCCTTTAGCACCATTCCGGCGTGCCGCCGCCGCCTTTGCCGGGCTGGTGGACGATCCGCCCACGCGTCCCATCTGTGCTGCCATCCAGCTTCGGGAACCGTAGATACCGTGGATCAGACCTTCGACCAGAACATCGGCGTCGAGACGGGGCCAGTGAAGGCCATTACCCAGCGGAGTGATCTCGATCTCGGCCAGATCATTCAGAGAAGCGTTCTGCAGATCTTGTAGCAGATCCACAGGCACGCTCATCTCAACACCGTTGGAGAGCGTGACGTGAAGAGCGCGGCGAGCACGGATAAACCGTGCGGAGACCGCATGAGGAATTGCCGCTCTATGAAGTGCGTCTGCTTCACGAGCGGCTGATAGTTCATGTCATTCGCCATGTATCTTCTCCCATGCTTCAGCCAGCATCTCAGTGTGGTCCTGCACGATGACAAGGGCTTCCTGTATGACCTTATCTTTCATGCCACCTGCCCGTATCAGTCGGGCTTTCCTGTCAATTTCAATCATTGCTTCCCCATCCGCGCTTATGACGTGAACATGCATTGGCCAGCCTATCAATCCCCGACAAGGTCCGCAGAGCGTCCTGGGAGGCCACACAAAGCGCAATTCCCGTTATTACCAACCCAATAGCCATCACGCACAATAATGCCTGTACGGCCATCCTGTGGCGTCTGGTGGGCATGCTGTGACACGTGAGCTGCTGAATGATCGCCTGAACACCGGCGCGTCTTGAGCAGATTACGGTTTTGCCCGGTTCTTCTGGTGTTGCAGGCGTCGGGCGAGTGCGGAGCGGGAGCCCCGTAGGGCGTCGAAGACGCCGACGCAGGATAGAAAGCTGCTGGTAGAGATACAATGCGGTAACGCATTGTCGGATTATGATCTCGCGCCGTAGGCGTGTCCGTTTAGCGCAGCCCTGAAAGGGCGAGCAGGGGGATGCCGGGTGGGAGATCGCGCGAAGCGCGATCGGGGCGGCCGTAGGCCGCGAGCCGGCGGGGGCGTAGCCCCCAAGAGGCGGAGATTTAGATCAAGATTTACTCTTGTAGCCTTATATTTTTCCACAATTCCGTTAGAAATTATCGGACAACTACCGGAAAAACCTATCGGTTTAGATAACGGGAATCATATCGGTTTTAGGGGGGTGGTGATTGCACCGTGCCTACGGGTGGTGATTGCACCGTGCCTACGGGTGGTGATTGCACCGTATTAGGGTGGTGATTGCACCGGGATAACTTTTCTGTTCACAGAGAGAGGCCTTCTCCTAGAAACAGTGACAATCTCACTATCTTTTGGAGGCTTTGAGCAGAACAAGAGGGGTGGTAATTGCACCGTGCTTTCAGTGGTGCCACAAATGCCAAAAGGGTGGTGATTGCACCGCCTTCCTCTAACATCGAAGCGGACGCAAAAGGATAGCACTTGCATTATAATTGAACCGTTGATGCCGTTGCTAAAAGGGTGGTAATTGCACCGCGATCAGTCGACAGGGCCTGTGGTCAACGGGTGGTAATTGCACCGCTCATTTTAGTCAGATTTTCTGATTAAGTATCTGATCCGATGGTTTTTTGATAGGCGATGATCGTCTGCCGCGGTACGGGCGGCGGTGATGCGATCAGTCTTAGACCCGTCCGAACCTGTTCAAGCCTTGCATCTGGATAAACAGCCGCAACCTGTCGCAATGCGATCAGGAATGCCTTCTTGAAATTCTTATCATCCGTATATTCCTGCCCAAACTGCAAACGAAGGTTGGCCCAAGTAAGCTTCTCACCAGGCCGCCGCACCCGATGAAGTCGATGGGCAAGCCATGTGTAGATGTCGAGCGCCAAAGCTGAGTGCTGCAAACCCTCAAGTGCACGAGGGTCAAGTGGGACAGCGTTTTCTTTCAATTCCTGCCAGAATTTTTCGGATAGCTCGATCGTACTATCTTTTGCGAGATTTTTGGTCCACGCATCGAATTCATCCACCGGCCGGGCATTCAAATTGCGCGACCCGTAACCGAGCTTCATTTCACAGGCACACAAGGCATTCATCTGTGCCCGAAATGCCTCACGGGATGGACCATTCTGGCTGATGTTGAGGCGTTTCATAAATTCACTGATAGTCCGCCCGACTGCAACAATACGCGATTTTGTTCGGATCGCTTCGGTGCTAATGTGGAAAAGTGCCAATCGTGGCTTGGTTCCATACGGGACGAAGAGCTTTTCCCAATGGCCATCGTTAAACATTTCTCCCGCTGTAATAAGCAGGGATGCCTTGCCATTGTTTCGTTCAAAGCGAGTTTCTTTTGTCCGTTTACGGGGAAGACCAACCTGACAGAGCACCGTGTGCATGAACTCAATCTCATCAGGCGGAGTTGCTTGAATTTCAGCCGAAAGCTGAATGACACGTGCGGTTGTGGGAGAAAGGACCAGTTCACTCTGTTCTGATGGTGGTTTGCGTTTGCTCATTCGTCCCATCCCGCTCTGTCCCTGCTACGTTGTTCAGCATACGACCAATGACGCAAGGCCTGTTCGTCTTCTCAGCCATTTTTGTGTCATAAGCCGAGATCCCCTTTAGAGAGATATATGCACGTTCAGTGGCTCTAAAATTAACCCAATAAAGTACCATTAATATATTTTTTGAATATTCTTAAAATATCATTTTAACTTTCTTCTAACGCTTTGAAAATTGCCATACTGATAAACGCAGCTCGGCCTGTTCCCATAGCTTCAGCGCGTTCATCAACACGCCGTAATAGGTCTGGAGCAATGGTCAAACTAATCTGGCGTTTATGTCCCTTGGGCAACCCTTTGTCGTATGATGGAGGCTTTGTTTTTCCTGCATCAGGAGCTCCAGTAACGAAAGCATCTGCAGCAGATTCTACCGATGTCGGTTTAGCTTTGCGATGAATTGCCATTTAATCTATCCTTAATATGTTATGAATATTCAAATCGGATTAAAAACGGCATTTGCAAGTGCAGAAATTTCAGCGATAGCTTTGGGGTCTCGTGGCGTCAGTTCGGAAACAGCCAGACCTGCTCCACCAGCATTACTGAACGCTTTACGGCGTCGAATTGGTATCGGCAGATAAATGAATTGCGGCACATCTTTCACTGCTGCAGCCGCCTCTACATTATCCGTTGAATGATCTCCTGGATCAGCTTGGTTCATAACAGCTACAGCACGCAATCCATCCCGAACACTTCGTGCTTCATCAATGAGGGCAGCCATATCGTCTAGTGCCCATACGTCATAGGAACGCGGCGCAAACGGAACCAGAAGCGTATCAGCGAGAATGAGTGCTGCGCGAAGCGCTGTAGAATCTCGGCCGCCAACATCGATGATAATATCATCCCATTTATCACGCTGCTGCTGAACTTGGGCACGTAGATTAGGGCCGTCCGGATACTGTGCACAAGCAATCCCAGGTAGCTTTCCAGCTTCAGAACGAGCTGCGATAGCAGCAGCTGCTGTACCCTGTCGATCACCATCAATCAGCCATACCTCTCTACCAGCAGTGGCACGAATTATGGCGAGTTGAACAGCTAAAGTGGTCTTTCCCACCCCTCCTTTCGTATTTCCTATTGCGATAATCACCTTTTAATCCTTTTTGAATATCCAAAATAACTTCTTTTCATCTCATAATATGTTTGCCTTTGTCAATCACATAAAATGTGAAATGAATATTCATTCAATCGGAATGTAGGATATTTTCCCAAACGAGATATTTCTCGTTTACCCCCACATTTTCCGTGCGATATCCTGCTCCTCGGCACCGACGGCATCGGCGTAGATGGCGGTGGTGGAGAGCTGGGCGTGACCGAGCCATTTCTGCACCATGTTGAGGGGGATGCCGCTGGAGACGGCAGCGACGCCGAAGGCATGGCGCAGGCCCTTGGGGGACGCGGCCGGGCCGGACAGGCCGGCAGCAACCATGACCGCGTGTACCGCCCGCCAGCCGGTCATGCGGGACCAGGGCCACAGCCGGGCGGCCGATCCACGCCCTCGCCTACGCTGGGCCTCGCGGATGCC
>NZ_BAIO01000081.1 GCF_000613305.1 Komagataeibacter kakiaceti JCM 25156 | reverse complement strand
GGCTTCCCCGCCGGACAGGGTCAGCGGCCATGCGTCGCTGCGATGCGCCAGCCCCACTTCCCCAAGAATCGCCTGCGCCCGTGCATGGCCCTGCGCGTCCTTTTTGTGTCCCAGCACGACATTCTGCCACACGCGCCGCCATGGCAGCAGCCGGCTTTCCTGAAATACGACCGCCACGTCATCAGGCCGGTGGACCGTCCCGGTCGTGACCGGGTCCAGCCCCGCCAGCGTGCGCAACAGCGTTGATTTTCCCGATCCGCTCCGGCCCAGCAGGGCAACGAACTCACCCGGCGCAATACGCAGGTCCAGCCCGTCAAGCACCGCCGGACCACTGGCGAAGCGCCGGGTCAGGCCGCTTACCATAACGGCGGCAGCAGCTTCCGCTATGGGTTCGGCGCGCGCGTGTTCCGGCATTGAAAACGTGTTCATGCGCCCTCTCCCCGTCGCGGTGAAAGCGGACGCCAGACCAGCAGCCACCTTTCCAGACCCCGGACCAGATTGTCGGACAGCAGGCCAAGCAGGCCGTACACCGCCAGCCCCACCAGAATGATGTCCGTGCGCAAGAAATCTTCCGCATCCATCATCATGTGCCCGATGCCGCTTTCGGCATTGATCTGTTCCGCCACAACCAGCATCAGCCACGCGACCCCCACGGCATAGCGCACACCGACCAGAAGGTCGGGCAAGGCGGCGGGAAGAATGACATCACGCACCGTCCGCCCGCGTGAAAGCCCCAGCGTACGCGCCATTTCCAGCAGTTTGGGGTCAACCGTGCGGATGCCCTTGTGAAGGTTGAGATAGACGGGAAAGGTCGCGCCAAGTGCGACCAGAAGCACCTTTGGCGTCTCCCCGATCCCGAACCAGAGAATGAACAGCGGCACCAGCGCCAGCACCGGCAGCGTGCGCATGATCTGCAGGGGGGCATCGACAATATCCTCGCCCGCGCGGGACAGCCCCGAAACCAGGGCAAGACCGATCCCCACCAGCAGCGCGATTGACAACCCCGCCACAGCGCGGAGCAGCGAGATGCCCAGATTGGCCTCCAGCGTGCCGTCACGCACCAGCGACCATGCCGTTACGCCGATCTGGACTGGCGAGGCGACGAGACGTGTCGAGAGCAGGCCCGCCGAACAGCAGACCTGCCACAGCGCCACAAGCACCAGCGGCGATGCATAGCGCGAGACATCCCGCCAGCGGGGCAGGCGGCCACGCCCGGGCAGGATCGTGGACAACATATCCACCGCCGGGCCATGCGTGCGGATACCCGTGGGCAGGGAAGTCTCGGACATACGATCACCAACTGTAGTTTTTCAGGATTCTATTACGATGAACTGACGTGGAATGATTCCACACATCATGGTGTAGTTCAATGTTTTTATACGACCCGATTCGTATATTCGTTCCGACGCATTATTCCGCGCCCTACAGCCATATGCGCCCGCCGCCCCGGATGCGATCGGGACAGCGTTTGAACGGCATGGATTGTCATGTTGACTCGAAACCGAACTTATGAACGACTGTTGATAGTGATATTAACATACAACCATACGATTCGTTTATTTGGGGAATGCGATGCGCGCCAGACCGGATGGACAGCAGGGATTGCGATGGACTTCACCGGACAGACGCCGGGTCGCCCACTGCTCCCTGGCTTTCTCGCTGCTGCTGACCACGGGCGTTACCCGTCCGGGCCATGCCGCCACCCACCGTGCCCATCCCCGGCACGCAACGAAATCCGTCGGGGCCAGTTCCCCCACGGCCCGCGCGGCGTCCGTGATCGGCACCCACCCCGAGGAAATGAAAGTCACCGCCACGCGCACGCTGTCGCGGCGTCAGGTACTCCTGCGCCAGAACGATCCCGTGGCGGTCACGACCATTACCGAACACGACCTGCAATCCCACCAGATCACCAACATACAGCAGGCGGCCAAGCTGTTGCCCGCGGTCTCGCTCCAGATCACCAACCCCCGCAACACGGCCATCAATGTGCGTGGCCTTGGCAATTTCAGTTCCAGCGCGCAGGACGGCCTGGAAAACGGTACGGCCGTCTATATCGACGGTGTGTACCAGACACGCCCCGGCGCCGTTCTGGGTGACATCAGCGACCTGTCAGGCATGGAGGTTCTCAAGGGACCGCAGGCAACGCGCGGCGGCGTGGATAACGATGGCGGCGCGATCAACATCACCACGCTGGCCCCTTCCTTCACGCGGGGTTATTCCGTCATTGGTGATTATGGCAGCTACAACACCGCCAATGTCCGGCTGCGGGCCACCGGGCCGATCGGGTCGAGCGACAAGGTCGCCTTCAGCCTTTCCGGGTTTTCGATCAACCATGATGGTTACGTCAAAAACGTCACGACGGGCCGTTATTATCAGGATTATCACGATCTGGGCGTAAAGGGGCAGATACTGGCGGTTCCCACCGACAGGCTGACGCTCCGGCTGATCGCCGATTATTCGCATCTTCGGGAAAGCTGCTGCGTCACCCCCTTCTCCACGGCGCTCACGCATTATGCCAACGGGGCCGCCGTAGTGGGAAATTACTGGCAACGCGCCGCCTTCGCGGGGGCCGAACCGCTACCCGCGCACGGAATCCGTGACATGCTGGTGGCCCTGCCCGAGACGGGTGGCCAGGCCGTCGATCAGGAAACCTATGGCCTCTCGCTGGATGTCACGTACCGTCTGTCCCACGGGTGGAAGCTGGAAAACATTGCCGCGTGGCACGCCTGGTTCTGGTATCCGCATAACGGTTTTTCCGGTGGTCTTGGCACCACGCCGGGCCTGCGGACACTGACGGCAGGCAACAATCAGGTTTATGAACAGCACGCCACCGAGGAGATCAGAATATCCTCACCGGAGGGACGCCGTTTCCGCGTATCCGCTGGCGCGTTCTACATGTATGAGGAAGTGCCGGATTACACGCGCTGGCAGATTTCGGCCCAGGGCGCCAAATATTACGGATATAACCTGTCGCCCGCCGTTTACAATTCCGCCTATAAGGGCGCGCTGTTTACATCATCGGATAATCCGATCACCAATGACCTCGCGGGGTATGTGCGCGCGAAATACGACATTACACCGAAACTCTCGCTCGAAGGCGGTTTCCGGTACTCCTTCGTCACAAAATCCGGTAGCTATACCTCAACCATTGTCAACTCATCCAACCCCGCACTCGCCGCGGGCGTGCTGGGGGCGGCGACGTCCTATCACGCATCGCACCGGGAAAACGAACCCAGTGGCACGCTCAGCCTTGTGTACCGTCCAACTCCTGACAATTTCGTCTATGCGACCTATAGCCGGGGGCTCAGGAATGGCGGCATCAACCTGGTCAGCCTGAACATCGCGCAGGGCGCCAATCCCGACGTGAAACCGGAAATCGACGATATGTTCGAGGCTGGAAGCAAGAACGCGTTTTTCAACAAACGGCTTTTGGTCAATTTCGACGCATTCTGGAACAACGTGCATGATTACATCACCAGTGCGGCGTACTATACATCGGCCGGCACCACGATTTCGTATCTGACAAACGCCCGACACGTCGTTTCGCGTGGCTTCGAACTTGAAACACGGGGCACCATCCTGCCCGGACTGGAAGGCCGCCTGTCAGCATCCTACACCGACGCGTTCTTCGCATCGTTCAACAATGCGTCCCATCCGCTTGAATCCTCCAACGTGCCGGGGCTTTACAGCCTGACGGGAAACCAGATCCCGTTGAATTCACGCTGGAACCTGTCCGCCGGGCTGGAATACACCACCCGGCTTGGAAACATCGGCAATCCATCAGGTCATTTCTGGCGGCGGCTCATCTTCTTTGTCGGGGCGGATTATACCTATCGCAGCAGCTATTATGCCGATGCGTCCGAATCCGCCTATACACGCATCAGGCCGTACGGCCTGCTTGATGGCCATATTGGCATCCGGCCTGAATCCGGCAAATGGGATCTCAGTTTCTGGGGGCATAACATGCTGGACAAGCGGTATTTCATCACCATGACCCCCCTTGCCGCCGGGGCCGTGTTCTATGGGCAACTTGGCGATCCCGCGATGTTCGGGGGTGAATTCAGCTACCGGATGTAAAAGGCTGATAAAAAACAATAAAAGTTTTTGGGTGCCGCCTTTTTGTAAAAAGGCGGCGTTCTCTGAAGCCCTTTGAAAAAAGCTCCACCAGAAACTTACCCGGGATTTGCGGAATACCTTACAGGCGGCATCTTCAAACAATCCCCAAATATTTCGGGATCAGAATATCCCCTGCCGGAAGGGGCCTCGCACAAACGGGCATCCTGTTTTCAATGGCGCGATCAAACCCTTTTCCGCCGCATCTGGCGGGCAGCATCCATGCTGGCGAAAGCTCTTGCGAGACGGTCTCGTCTCGTATAACCCGGACGGAGCATTGCAAACAGGAGCAGGTATGGCGGATCAGGGCAGAAAAAGGAAATTTTCAGGTCGCCCCGACAGTCGCATGTCGGAAGAACTGGATGCCCTCATCCTGAAAACAGCCACCCGACTGTTCGGGGAACAGGGCTACGCCGCCACGTCCGTTGAACAGATCGCGGCTGTCGCCCATGTTGGCAAGCAGACCATTTACCGCCGGCATCCATCCAAGGAAAGCCTGTTCAAGACGGTCATTTCCGAACTGGGAAACAGTTTCCTGATGGCCGCGGCGCCATCAGATGAAATGGTTTCCAGCGATCCCCTGCTGGCGCTGCGCAAGACCATGCGGATGCTTCTTGATCTGGTCCTCTGCCCCGAAACCCTCTCCCTGAGCCGGACCTTCATCGCGGAAGGGTGGCGTTTCCCGGATCTGGTGGACCATGCGGGCGCGCATATTTTCGACCCGCTTGAGGAACTGACATGCAAGCTTCTGACTGCGGTCTCCCGGGCGGGTCTTTTGAAAAAGACCTATGATCTGGAGGAAACGAGCCGGATGCTCGCCAGCCTCTGCCTTGGCGGACCACATCAGCAGATGCTGTTCGGGCGCAGAATCCTGCTGACGGCAAGGGATCGGGATGAATACATCGATCACGCCTGGACCGCCTTCATGACGGGCATACTGGCCGCGCCCAATCCCGACCATAGGGGCGGCATGTCCTGAGGCTTCTCCAAGAACGTCCTTCCGGTTCAGGGGGTCATTTCAGCTTCCTGTTTTCGGGGGCATGCGTATCAAATCCACCCCCGATCGCCCTGTACATATCAACGGAGGCATCAAGCTGGACAGGCGTGCGGTCGTATGCGCCAGTTCCGCCTGCTGTTCGACCACCTGCGCCGACAGGACATCCAGTCGGCTGGAATAGCCCTGTTCCAGCCGCAACCGCATCAGTTCCACGTTTTTTCCGGCGGCTGTCTCCCTGTCCCCGTCGCCCTGTTCGCGGTCATGGGCATTGTTCTGCTCCAGCAGGGCATCATGCACCTCCCTGAAGGCCGCGCGGATGCTCTGCTTGTACAGGATGACCTGTTCGTTCTTCTCGGCCCTGGCCAGTTTGACGCCGCTGGCCGTGCGGCCAAAATCCAGCACCGGGGCCGCCATCGACGCCGCCAGCGTCCATGACCGCGTGGTGGCGCGGTACAGATTGTCGATGTCGATGTTGTTCACCCCCGCCAGGCTGGCCAGTGAGATGGTGGGGAAATAGGCCGCGCGCGCAAAGCCGATATTGAAGTTGCTCGCGATCAGCGTCTGCTCATGCATGGCGATGTCCGGCCTGCGTTCGAGCAGGGTGGAGGGAATGTCCGGTGGTGTCGGAATGGGGACACAAGTTCGTTGATGTCCCTGCCCCGTTCCATGGCCTGCCCGATGATCTGGCGGGGGGACCGCCCCAGCATGACGGCCAGCGCGCTTTCCGCCTTGCCGCGCTGGTCCTCGATATCGGGGAGCGCAGCCTGCGCGGCGTCAAGCTGTTCCGTCACGTTCTGCACGGCCAGGGCGTCAACCGCGCCGACTTCATGCTGGCGCTGCACCAGCGCCAGAAGCTCCGTCTGGGTCTGGATGGTCCGTTGCACGATGTCGCGTTCACTATCCAGCGCGCGCAGGCTGAAATACAGCTTCGCGGTCGCCGCGGCAATGGAAAGCCGGGCGGCGGCATGGCCATAGATGGCGGCACGCACCCCCGCTTTCGCCGCCTTGCTCAGGCTGGCGTTCTTGCCCCACAGATCCACTTCATAATTCAGCATACCGCCGACGAAGCAAGATTGCTCATCTTGTGCGGCGCGGGGAAATCGTCCTTCAGGTGCAGGCGGCCATAGGCGTCCGACCCCGCAACCGAAATGGAGGGCAACTGGTTGGCAAAGGCGTATTTGTACTGCGCGCGCGCCTGCTGCAGTCTTGATCCGGCCAGGGCAAGATCATCATTGTTCTTCTGCGCCTCGGCCACCAGTGCGTCCAGAACCGGATCGCCGTAGCCACGCCACCATGCGCTGTCATCGGCCATGGTGGCGGCCTGCGTTGCCCCCCATTTATCGGGCATCGGCATCCGGGGCCGGTGATAGGTCGGCGCCAGCCACGCGCAACCCGCCAGCACGGCGGGCAGCAGGAGGATCGGGAATCTTTTCATCGGCTGGCCCCCGTCGCCTGGGGGATGGTGCTTCCTTGACCCGGAACCACAGCACGTACAGCGAGGGCAGGAAGATCAGCGTCAGCACCGTCGCCACGGCAAGGCCGCCCATGATGACATCGGCCATCGGCCCCCAGAACACGCTGGATGCAATGGGCAGCATGCCAAGGATGGCGGCGACGGCGGTCAGCATGATGGGGCGGAAGCGGATTTTCGCGGCGTTCATCACCGCATCCCATTCCGATTGTCCGGTATTCTTCTCGATCTCGATCTGGTGCACCAGGATGACCGAGTTGCGGATGATCATGCCAATCAGCGCCACCAGCCCCAGCATGGCGATGAACCCCATGGGATGCTGCGTCAGGAACAGCGCGCCGACCACGCCAATCAGACCGAAGGGCGCGACACTTATGACCAGCGCCAGACGCTTGAAGCTCTGCAACTCGATCATCAGCACGCCCAGCATGACCAGTATCATGACCGGCATGACGGCAATGACGGATT
Source organism: Komagataeibacter kakiaceti JCM 25156 (assembly GCF_000613305.1). Next base: position 929 of record NZ_BAIO01000081.1, on the reverse strand, counting down.
TCTGGGATTTTACACTTTCCTCCACCGTGCCGCCCACCGCGACATGATAGCCAACCGGCAGGGCGGCGTTGAAGGCCGCGATTTTCGGGGCCAGCGTGCCAACGGCCGTATCCGCCTGCACCCCGTCGCGCAACTGCGCCTGTATGGTCAGTGTGGGCAGCCGGTCACGCCGCCAGATCAGGGGATAATCCTCGACATAGGCGACACTGGCCACGGTGGAAAGCGGCACCGTCTGGTCATTGGGCAGGCGGATATCGAGATTGCGCAGATCCTCGATCGACAGGCGCTGGGCGTGGTTGGCGCGCAGCACGACATCAACCAGATAGATGCTGTCACGGATCTGGGTTGCCGTCATGCCGGTCACCGCCGAATTGATGGCCAGCGCGATCGCGCCCGATGATAGGCCCAGCCGGTGCGCCTCATCCTGCCGCACGTCAATCCTGAGCTTGCGCGCGGGGTCGCCCCAGTCGAAATTGATCATATGCAGCTGGTTGCTGTCGCCCATGATCTTCGCCACGTCATGCGCGTAATGCCAGACCCGGTCCGGGTCGCGGCCCGTGACGCGATACTGCACCGGCCAGCCCACCGGCGGCCCCAGTTCCAGCGGGAACAGGCCATGCACCACATCGGGCATGTCACGGCTCAGGGCCGTATCCAGACGCTGGCGCAGATGTTCGCGCGCCACGGCGCTTCTGGCGACAATCACGGTCTGGGTGAAAAAATCGTTGGGAAGCTGTTCATCCAGCGACAGGTAGAAGCGCACGGCCCCGCGCCCGATATAGGAACTCCAGTGGTCGATATCGGGATCATTGCGCAAGATGCGTCCAGCCGATGCGACACGTCCGCCGTCGCCGTGATCGACGCGCCCTGCCGCAGCGACAAGTTGACCAGAAGCTCCGGCCGGTCGGATGCGGGAAAGAACTGCCGGG
>NZ_BAIO01000082.1 GCF_000613305.1 Komagataeibacter kakiaceti JCM 25156 | reverse complement strand
CCACCGGCATGGGCGGCGGCGATGGCCTTGACCCCGGCCTGATTGACCCATACCGGCGAGCCCCCCACGAAGCCGAGCGGCCCGTGATCGAAATTCTCGCTGTTGAAATCATCAAACGCCACGCCGCCGCCGCCCGCGCCGACAAACTGGTTGGTCTCGACGCCATGGTCGAGCCAGACCGTGCTGGTCGTCACGTTCTGGTAGACGAAATTACGCCCCACCACCTTCGTTACGGACGGGATCATACGGCCTGCCAATGCCGGATAGCAGCATGAGCCGCACGTTATGGAACTGGAACGCGGCCAGGATGACCATTTCGGCGGGCTGGGTGCATTCCCTGCCATCGGCATCGAGATAGGTCACGCCGGTCGCGCGCCGGCCATCGGCATCAAGTTCCACCTTCAGCACATGGCTGTCGGGGCGCAGTTCGAACAGGGGGTGCCGCCGCAGCACCGGCAGGATGTTCACGTTGGGCGATGCCTTGGAATACATGTAACAGGCATATCCGCTGCAATAACCGCAGAAATTGCACGGCCCCATCTGCACGCCATACGGATTGACATATTGCTGCGAGGCATTGGCGGCGGGCAGGGAATAGGGATGGAAGCCCACGGCCTCCGCCGCCTTGCGGAATAGGTGGGCGCTATAGACATCCTTCAGCGCGGGCAACGGAAAATGGTCCGAGCGCGAGGGCGAAAAGACATTCCCTGCGCCCACTACCTGCCCGTTGACCTTATAGGCCTCGCCCGAGGTGCCGAACACCTTCTCCGCCTTGTCGAAAAAGGGTTCGAGTTCCTCGTACGTGACCCCGTAGTCCTGAAGGTTCATCCCCTCCGGGATAAAGGCGCGGCCGTATTTCTCGATCACGCGCGAACGCAGGCGCAGGTCATCGGGCGGAATGCGGAAATGCACGCCGGACCAGTGCAGCCCCGCGCCGCCCACGCCCTCACCGGGCAGGAAGGCCGCCATGCGCCGGTACGGCAGGGCCGTCTGCTGGCTGTTATTGCGGATCGTGACCGTGTTCCTGGACAGATCCTGAAACAACCGGTAGCGGAAATTGCCCTCCAGTTCATCAAGCGAGGCGGGATAGGCTCCGTCCGCCGCCGTGCTGCGGTCCGGCCCGCGTTCCAGCATGACGACCGACCGCCCGGCCTCCGTCATTTCCTTGGCCATGATGGACCCGGCCCAGCCGCCCCCCACGATCACGACATCAACCGGGGCAAGCCTGCGTGCGTCCGCGCTCATGCCCGCTCCCCCGTTATCGAGACACTTCCCAGCGGGTAATGCGCGCCATAGCGGTCCACCCAGTCCATGAAATCCCCCCGCGCGCCGGGAAAGCCCAGCATGTCCAGCCGCCAAGGCCGGTATTGCCGCCATGCAGGGGGTCACTGAAAGCGCCCTCCATCACATTGGCCAGCAACTGTTCGAAAAACACCGCCGAAGGCACATCGTCAAATACCAGCCCACCCTGCTCGGCCGCGCGCAGCAGGCCATCCTGCACCACGGGCGTCAGGGCCGCGAAGGGCCTGCCATGGCGGGTGGTGGCATGGGCGTTCATACCCGCTATGCCACGCTGGTACAGGTCACGCGGGGCATAGGGCAACTGGTAGCCAGATTGGCCGCCCCCTGCACGAAGGGGCCGGTGCGGTACCAGCCCGCCCCGTGCCCGTAGGGGGTTTCCATCTGCATATCGATAAAACGGGGCACATCCAGCGCCAGCGCGCCGGGGCCATGAACATCCGCCGGGATCAGGCGGTCACAGGCCGCGATCAGGAAATCCCACTGCGGGGCATTGAAAAAACGCGGCGCGTAAGGGGGCCGCGTAATGGCCGACGCGCCGAAAGCGGAAACCGTGCCACATGCCGCCGCCCCCGCAAGCCCCTGCATGAAACGCCGCCGTGACGGCGTGAGCCGTAAACTGCCAATACCCAAAAAATGCCTTCCCGCCATACCCTGCGTCTATGCTGAACCGTTTTTTCATTTATCCGTAGGCAACGGATTGATGCCGGATCGATTTTTCCGATAATTTTATTAATAGCAAGAAAATATGACGGGTGGAAAAGCAGGAAAGGCAGGTTTTCAGGTACTGCCTTTTACAGAAAGGCGGCGGTTCTGAAGCTTTTTGTAAAAAGCTTCACCAAAACTTACACCTGATTACATAATGTTGCGTGGGCTGCTTTTCGGGCATCTCCTGCAAATCCTGTATCATTATGGATGGGTGTTCGGGGCACATACAATTAAATAGAACACATAAAAATATAAGTCGGTTATTTTACCTGAACGTAAAATATTACATAATCCATATACACGGTCATTTCTCGGTAAATATTCGCCTGTCTCTCCTTGACGCACCACATTCCCCGCAATATCCACGCAGCCATGCGCCTCTTCCTTTTTACATGCCGGAGTGTGGGTACCGCCTGCATCGCATCCGTAACCGATGCCGCCGTTGGATACCCGCAGGCGCTTGTACGGCGGATCGGGCACCCGGTCATATGGATCGGTCGCCTGATCGACCGGCTCGACACGGGCCTTAACCGCCCCGACCTGCCCCCCACGCGCCGCAGGGTGAATGGCTTTGTCGCGGCGGGGCTGATCGTGGCGTTACCGACCTTCCCGGCCGTGGTGCTGGAGCGGGTTCTGAAGCGTGTGCTGCCCCGCTGGCTCGCCCTGCCGGTTACGGTGCTGCTGGCCAGCACGCTGGTCGCGCAGCGTTCACTCCATGACCATGTGCTGGCGGTGGCGCGATCGGCGGAGGAAAGCCTGCCCGCCGCGCGCCATGCCGTCTCCCATATTGTAGGCCGCGACCCCGAACAGCTTGATGAGGCGGGTGTCCTGCGCGCGGCGATCGAGACACTGGCGGAAAATTTTTCCGATGGCATCGTGGCCCCCCTGTTCTGGATGGCGGCGGGGGGGCTGCCGGGCGCGGTATTCTATAAATCAGCCAATACGGCGGATAGCATGATCGGCCACCGCACGCCGAGGCATGAGGCGTTTGGTTACGCCGCCGCCAGGCTGGATGACCTGGTCAACCTGCCCGCTTCCCGCCTTTCCGCCCTGTGGATCATCCTGGCGGCGGCGACCATGCGCGGCATGAATGCGGGCGGGGCGCTGCGCATCCTGCGGCGGGACGCCACGACCCATCGTTCCCCCAATGCAGGCTGGCCCGAAGCCGCGATGGCGGGCGCGCTGGGCATACGCCTGTCCGGCCCGCGCGCCTATAACGGCGTTACTGTGGATGAGCCATGGGTGGGCGATGGCCCCGCCACGCTCCGCCCGGACGCCCTGTACCGCGCGCTGGCTCTGTACCGCCGGGCCTGCCTGATCCAGACCCTGGCGGGATTTGCAGGGCTGGGACTGTTCGCACGGGGCCTGCGGCGGCGGCCTGCCCGGCTGGGATGATTTCAAAACAACTCATTGATAAATAATAAAAGTTTTGGGATTCCGCCTTTTTTCTCAAAAAATCGGCGTTCCCTGAAGCTTTTTGAAAAAAGCTTCACCAAAACTTCCTTATGATTTCCGCAATGCTTTCCGGAACAGTCTCCTGCTCTGCAACAGGCAGCGAAACGGGTGGATTAATCCCATAAAGATGGTATTGTTTTGGAATTAAACAGGAAATACGCCTGACAGTGAAAAGAGAGGCAATGATCCATTAGACATTCATTATTATGGATGATGAACTATATTGGGTATGCTTGGGTCCGTGAGTGAGAAAAAATGGCCATAAAGCCAGATATTTGCCTGATAATATGTACGTTCAACCGCCCGGAAGGACTACGGCGCATTCTGGACTGCTGCGTCCGGCAGATCGCCACCTGCGCATTATCGTGTGAAATTGTTGTCTCGGATAACAGCCCATCCGGTTATGCGAATTCCGTTATAGCTTCCCTGGATGCGCACGGCGTTTCCATTCACTGTGTTCAGTCTGCTCCGGGTAATATTTCACGCGCAAGAAATAAAGGCATCTCCGCATCATCCGCGGATATTATAATATTTCTTGATGATGACATGACTGTCTGTGACAACTGGATTTCCATCATGCATGCGGCGCTGGAGGAGCATGAGGCCGACTGCGCCCTTTCCTCCCTGGTGCCGGTATCCGAAAATAAGATACCTGTTCAGGGAATGAGCGCCGCTTTCTTTTCCCGTCTTCTGGCCATGCCCGATGGCACCTGTGTCAGCCCGGGGAAGAAATCCGGCATGGCCTATGTATCGGTCGCGACAAGTGGCACGATCTGGCGGCGCGCCACATGTTTTACGGACGCCCTGCCGTTTGATCCGGAATTCGGCGCATCCGGCGGCGAGGATTGTGACCTGTTCCTGAGACTGGAAAACCGCCGGAAGAAAATCATCTGGTGTGGCTCCGCCATTTCCTACGAATGGGTTCCGCCGGGCAGGATGACCTTCCGCTACCTGCTCATGCGGGCATTTGGGGGCGGGCAGATATTTGTCGGGGTGCTGGTCAAGAATTCCCGCCATCCGCGCCTCAGTTCACTGAAATGGATAGGTATCGGCCTGCTGCAATGTATTGGCGGGGGGGTCATGCTGGGGGGCATGGGTATGTTAAGTGTCATTGCCCCCAAGAAATTCAGGAATACATTTATCTCGCTGGCCTTCAGGGAGGCCGCGGCCATAGGGAAGATCACCTGGTTCCGTAAATACCCGACCTATAAGGTCGAGCATGAAATGAACAAATCATTGAAAGTTAATGATTTATAAAAAATAGGCGTTTTGGGGCGCCTATGCCGCCCGCACCGGGCGCGCCATGGCCAGCAGGCCGTCAATATCGAGATGGGCTTCCATATGATCGGCCAGCGCGTCCAGCGCGGCATCAACCGTCCTGTCATGGTCATGCCCGCCGGAACGACCGCCCAGCCGCGCCAGCAGGGTCGCGCGGGCCGCGCCATCGGCCAGCAGGCCATGAACATAACTGCCCCATACCCGGCCCGACGGGCTGACCGCGCCATCATATCCGTCACCCAGATCGATCAGGGGCCGGTTGGCATGGTCCGGGCCGGTGGTGCGGCCGATATGCATTTCATACCCGCGCACCGGCGCGCGTTCGGGCAGCAGGTGGCCACTTACATCCTCAAGCCGCTTGCTGCCTTCCAGTACGGTCGTGACATCCAGCAGCCCCAGACCATCGACAGCGCCCGGTGGTCCCTCGATCCCGGCGGGGTCGGCAATGCTCCGGCCCAGCATCTGGTAGCCGCCGCATATGCCCATCACATACCCGCCACGGCGCACATGGGCATGAATGTCAATATCCCAGCCTTCGCGCCGCAGAGCCGCCAGATCGGCAATCGTGGCCTTGGCGCCCGGCAGGATGACCAGATCGCACGCCGGCAGCACCCGCCCGCGTGGCACCATGGTCAGGGAGACCTCCGGTTCCGCCGCCAGCGGGTCCAGGTCATCAAAATTGGCGATCATGGGCAGGCAGGGCACGGCCACGCGCACGGTGGAGGTTCCCGTTCCCGCCCCTGCCGCGCCGGGGGCAAGATCGGCGGCGTCCTCGGCGGGGAGGTCACGCACGCGGTCCAGAAAGGGCAGCAGCCCCACGGAACGCCAGCCCGTCATGCGCGCGATTTCGGTCATGCCGGTGGCGAACAGGGTCGGATCCCCACGCATACGGTTGACGATAAAGCCCTTTATACGTTGCGCGTCCTGTGCCGCCACCACGGTAGCAGTACCCACAAGGCTCGCGATCACGCCGCCACGGTCGATGTCACCCACCAGCACAACATCAATATCCGCCGCCTGCGCGAACCCCATATTGGCGATGTCATCCGCGCGCAGATTGATCTCGGAGGCGGATCCGGCCCCTTCCACCAGCACGATGTCGGCCTGCGCCGCGAGTGCATGGAAACTCGCCAGCACTTCAGGCATCAGGCCCCGCTTGAAGCTCTGGAAATCGCGCGCGCGCACCTGCCCGCGCATCTGGCCACGCACCACCAGTTGCGACCCCGTCATGCCCTGCGGCTTGAGCAGGACCGGGTTCATGTCCACCGAAAGCGGCACCCCGCAGGCGCGGGCCTGCAGGGCCTGCGCGCGTCCGATTTCACCGCCATCGGCGGTCACGGCGGCGTTGTTGGACATGTTCTGCGGCTTGAAGGGGCGCACCCGCAGGCCCCGGCGGGTCAATGCGCGGGCCAGTCCCGCCACCAGCACGGATTTGCCCACGCTGGAGCCGGTGCCCTGGAACATGAGGGCTTTCGCCACCATCAGAACTCGATCCCGGCCTGCGCCTTCACCCCCTTGCGGAAGTGATGGGCCACCTGCGTCATTTCGGTCACCAGATCGGCGGCCTCGATCATGGCGGGGCGGGCGTTACGGCCGGTCACCACCACGTGCTGCATGGGCGGGCGGGCGGCGATATCGGCCAGCACCTCCGCCATGGGCAGGTAATCGTAGCGCAGGGCGATATTGAGTTCATCCAGTATCACCATCGCCACATCCGCGCGCCCCAGCGCGTTGCGCGCCTGTTCCCATGCGATGCGGCAGTTGGCCATGTCCCGCGCGCGGTCCTGCGTGTTCCATGTAAAGCCCTCGCCCAGGGCATGCCATTCCACCTGGTCGCCAAAACGCGCGAGCGCCTTGCGCTCGCCCGTATTCCATGCCCCCTTGATGAACTGGATCACCACGATCCGCCCGCCATGGGCCAGCGTGCGCAGCGCCATGCCAAAGGCGGCGGTGGATTTTCCCTTGCCCGCGCCGGTATGGACCGCCAGCAGCCCTTTTTCTATGGATTTGCCGCTGACCTCCCGGTCCTGCACTTCCTTGCGCTTCGCCATCTTCTCGCGGTGGCGGATTTCTTCGGGGGTAAGGGTCATTTCAACTCCATCGGCAGGCCAGCCACCACAAAAACAACACGCGCCGCCTCGCGCGCAACAGCCTGATGCAGCAGGCCCGCCTCATCCCGGAACCGGCGCGCAAGCGCATTGTCCGGCACGATCCCCTGCCCCACCTCGTTCGAGACCAGGACCGTTGGCCCCGCCCTGCGCGCCAGTGCCGCAAGCAGGCCCCCAGTCGCCTGCGCGATGTCATGGCCGCCCAGCATGAGGTTGGTCAGCCACAGGGTCAGGCAGTCCACCAGCACGGGGCCGGGGCCTGCAATGTCGAGCACCCCGGCCACATCCAGCGGGGCCTCGAACGTATGCCACCCTTCGCCGCGCCGGGTCTGGTGCGCGGCCACGCGCCCCGCCATTTCCGCGTCATGGGGCTGGCAGGTGGCGATATAGTTCCACGGGGTCGGCCAACGGGTGAACAGTCCCTCGGCAAAGCGGCTCTTGCCCGATCGCGCGCCGCCCAGAACGAGCGTGCACGCCTTCATGCCGGTCAGCGCATCATGCGGGGGGGGCGCTTTCATTTTATCTCCACCATCTTGCATCTGGGCGCATAAGACCACACAACACCGTGTATGCCATCCCGTCTTTCCTTTCCATGCGACATGCACGCCCTGCGCGCGCTGTGCCATGACCTGCCCGCACCCGACATGGCGGCAGACACCGCCATTACCCGCCATGACAGCCAGTTGACCAAACCCCCCGGCAGCCCTCGGGCAGCTTGAGGCCCTGGCCCGCTGGGCGGGACAGTGGCAGCGCACCGACCGCCCGCGCGCCGAGCGGGTGGATATTATCGTATTCGCGGGCAATCACGGCGTGACCGCGCAGGGTGTGACACCATGGCCGACCGATGTCACGCGCCAGATGGTCACGAATTTTCGCAATGGCGGGGCTGCCATCAACCAGATCGCGCGCGTGGCCAGCGCCCGCCTGCATGTGATCGAGGTGATGGACCTCCATCCACGGCCGATTTCACGCAGGCCCCCGCCATGGATGAAGCCACCTTCCTCCAGGCCGTCACGACCGGCATGCGGGCCGTGCGGCCCGGAACCGACCTGCTCTGCCTTGGGGAAATGGGCATTGGCAATACAACCCCCGCCGCCGCCATGGCCGCCGCCCTGTTCGGCGGGGGCGGCGCGAAA
>NZ_BAIO01000083.1 GCF_000613305.1 Komagataeibacter kakiaceti JCM 25156 | reverse complement strand
GGACCTATGGCTCCGCCCGCTGGGCGGAGGATGCGGAAATCCGCGCGGCCGGACTGCTGGGCGAGGATGGCGTGGTGCTGGGGAAATACCGCCGGGCCTATCTCCGGCATGATGGCCCTGAGCACGTCCTGACCTTCGCGCCGACGCGCACTGGCAAGGGGGTGGGCATGGTGGTCCCTACACTCCTGACCTGGCCGGGTTCAGCCATCATCCATGACATCAAGGGTGAGAACTGGCAGATCACTGCCGGTTTCCGGAATCGCTTCGGGCGGGTGCTGCTGTTCGACCCCACCAATCCGGCGTCCTCGGCCTACAACCCGCTGCTGGAGGTCCGGCGCGGGGCGTCGGAGGTTCGCGATGTCCAGAACATCGCCGACATCCTGGTCGATCCCGAGGGCTCACTGGAGCGCCGCAACCATTGGGAGAAGACTTCCCATGCCCTGCTGGTCGGTGCGATCCTGCACGTGCTCTACGCCGAGGACGACAAGACACTCGCCGGGGTGGCGAAATTCCTCTCTGACCCCAAGCGGTCGATCGAGGCGACCCTGTCGGCCATGATGCGGACATCGCATCTTGGGGAGGCGGGGCCACACCCCGTCGTGGCGTCGGCGGCGCGGGAATTGCTGAACAAGTCGGACAATGAGCGCTCCGGCGTGCTCTCGACCGCCATGTCGTTTCTCGGCCTCTACCGCGATCCGGTGGTGGCCACCGTGACCAGTCGTTGCGAATGGCGGATCGGCGATCTGCTGGAGGGCGACCAGCCCGTCTCGCTGTATTTTGTCATCCCGCCCTCGGATATCAGCCGCACCAAGCCTCTGATCCGCCTGATCCTGAACCAGATCGGGCGGCGGCTGACGGAGGATCTGTCCGGCCGGGCGGGGCGGCGTCGCCTGCTGCTGATGCTGGATGAATTTCCTGCCCTTGGCCGGCTAGATTTCTTCGAGAGCGCGCTGGCCTTCATGGCGGGCTACGGGATTAAGGCGTTCCTGATCGCCCAAAGCCTCAACCAGATCGACAAGGCGTACGGTCAGAACAATAGCATTCTTGACAACTGCCATGTCCGAGTATCCTTCGCCACGAACGATGAACGCACCGCGAAACGCGTGTCCGACGGTCTGGGTGTGGCCACCGAGATCCGCTCGCAGAAGAACTATGCGGGGCACCGTCTCTCGCCCTGGCTCGGGCATCTCATGGTCTCGCGTCAGGAAAGCGCGCGGCCCTTGATGACGGTGGGCGAGGTCCAGCAACTCCCGGCACGGGAGGAGGTTGTCATGGTGGCGGGCTGTCCGCCCATCCGCGCGCGCAAGGCGCGGTATTTTCGGGATCACCGCTTCGTCGAACGCGTTCTGCCGCCGCCCGATCCGGCGCAGCTGCCCCGGCCTGTCCGGCCCGATGACTGGAGTGGTCGTCCGTCTCCTGTCACCCCGCCACCGGAGCAGGCGGGGGTGTCGGCAGCACCCGACAAATCCGACGATGCCGATAGCGATGAATCCCTCGGCACGGGACGGAAATGGTCGCGCGAGCATGACCCGGCGGATGCCGGTAAGCACAGGGCGCGCACCGCACCGGACCTGTTTGGCGAGGAACTGCCACCGGATCCGGAAGCACGGGATCGTGCCGACCTGACGCGGATCGCCCGGCAGGCCGGCCTCGACCGTGGCAATGACCTTGGGCTGTGAGGGCGTGATGAGAACATCCCCCAAGAAGGCGCGGCTGTCGGTCTATCTGGAACCGAAGCTACTGGACGCCCTGACCGCCCATGCGGCGCGGCGCGATCTGTCCCTGTCCCTGGTGGCGGAGGCCGCCATCGCATCCTTCCTGTCGCCCGATGCTGATGAACGGCGGGAGGCGGCGATGAGCCGCAGGCTGGACCGCCTTGACCGGCAGGTCGCCCGCATGGAGCGCGATCTCGGGATCAGCCTTGAGACGCTGGCCCTGTTTATCCGCTACTGGATGACGGTCAGCCCGTCCTTGCCGGAACCGGCCGCAGCGGCGGCGCGGGCGCAGGGGGCGGAACGTTACGAGGCGTTCGTGGCTGCCCTTGGCCGACGACTCAGCCGGGGGCCACTTTTCCGGCAGGAGATCCCCGACGATGTGCCTCCTGCGTCGGAATCATGATGTCCGCAGCCAGCAAGTAAAAACCGCATCCGTTACGATCCTGTACGATCGCAGGAAAATACTGTTGAAAACGGGAGAAAACAGCACTCTCTAATGATCCCCGTCGTCGTCCGGAAAAGCCGGATGACCCATACGGACGGGGATTCCCATGGCGGTTACACCGATTGAAAATGGTGCCCGACAGCGTGGCATGTCCATGCTGCGCACGGCGATGGGACCGGCGATTGCCCGGCATCTCGCTGATCCCGCTGTGGTCGAGGTCATGCTCAATCCCGATGGGCGGCTCTGGATCGACCGTCTGTCCGAGGGGCTGGGCGATACGGGCGACAGGGTTACGCCAGCCGATGCCGAGCGCATCGTGCGTCTCGTGGCCCACCATGTCGGGGCGGAGGTGCATGAAGCGGCACCACGCGTCTCGGCCGAACTGCCAACCGGTGAGCGGTTCGAGGGATTGCTGCCGCCAGTGGTGACAGCCCCGAGTTTCGCCATCCGCAAACCTGCCGTCGCCGTGTTCACACTCGACGATTATGTTGCTGCCGGGATCATGACCGATGCACAGGCAGATTTCCTGCGCCGCGCTGTTGCGGAACGGAAAAACATCCTGGTCGCAGGGGGCACCTCGACCGGCAAGACCACGCTGGTCAATGCCCTGTTGGCCGAGGTTGCGAAAACCGGCGATCGCGTCGTGCTGATCGAAGATACGCGCGAACTGCAATGCACGGCGCCCAATCTCATCGCCCTGCGGAGCCGCGAAGGTGTGATCACCCTTTCGGACCTTGTCCGGTCCGGCCTGCGCCTGCGTCCGGACCGTATCCCCATCGGTGAGGTGCGTGGGGCTGAAGCGCTCGATCTGGTCAAGGCATGGGGAACCGGCCATCCGGGCGGTATCGGCACGCTGCATGCCGGATCGGTGCTGGCGGCCCTGTATCGTCTGGAACAGCTGATCCAGGAGGCGGTGGTCACGGTGCCACGCGCCATGATCGCCGAAACCATCGATGTGATCGCGGTCCTGTCCGGACGCGGCACGGCACGCCGCCTGTCCGAACTGGCTGAAATCGAGGGGCTTGATCCCGTGACGGACACCTATCGCATCCGTCCGGTCAGCCTCTCGTCTCTCGAAAAATCCCGCTCTGCCAATGGAGAGTCATCATGATTCTGCCTTCACGTCTGCGCGCCATCGTGTGCGCTGTCGCACGTCCTGACCGGCATGTGCCGGATCTGCGTGTGTTCGGAACCTCCATGCTGCTGTCGCTTGCTTTCGCGTCATCGGCATGGGCGTCAGGATCCAGCATGCCGTGGGAGACGCCTCTGAACGAGATCCTGGAGTCCGTGCAGGGACCGGTGGCGAAGATCATCTCGGTCATCATCATCACGGTCACGGGTCTGACCCTGGCGTTCGGGGAAACATCCGGCGGGTTTCGCCGCCTGATCCAGATCGTCTTTGGACTCAGCATCGCTTTTGCAGCATCCAGCTTCTTCCTGTCGTTCTTCTCCTTCTCCGGCGGGGCACTGATCTGATGGCGGGATATGACGATGACGCGGTGCCGGGCTTTCATGTCCCGGTGCATCGCTCGCTGACCGACCCGATCCTGCTGGGTGGGGCGCCCCGTGCCGTCGCCATCGCCAACGGCACGCTGGCGGCAGCGATCGCCCTCGGTCTGCGCCTCTGGCTGATCGGGGCCGTGTTCTGGATCGTTGGCCACGGACTCGCGGTCTGGGGTGCCAGGCGCGATCCTTTCTTCATTGAGGTGGGGCGACGGCATCTGCGCTACCCCGCCTGGCTGCGGGCGTAGGGAGAGCAGTGCGATGATGTCCCTTGGCGAATATCGCAACCGTGCTGCCCTCCTGTCGGATTTTCTCCCCTGGGCCGCACTGGTCGAAAAGGGCGTGGTTCTGAACAAGGACGGTTCGTTCCAGCGCACGGCGAAAATTCGAGGCCCTGATCTGGATAGCGCCACGCCTGCCGAACTGGTCGGCGTGACGGGTCGGCTGAACAACGCCCTGCGCCGTCTGGGTTCCGGCTGGGCGGTGTTCGTGGAAGCGCAGCGCGTCCCGGCGACAGTGTATCCCGAGAGTGATTTTCCTGATGCCGCCAGCCAAATGGTCGATCTGGAACGCCGGGAAGCCTTCGAAGATGAGGGCGCGCATTTCGAGAGCCGGTATTTCCTGACCCTGGTCTGGTTGCCGCCGGCGGAATCATCAGGCCGTGCCGAGCATTTTCTCTATGAGGGCAGGGAACGGGACGGCCCAGATCCACACGGCATGCTCCATGCTTCGTGGATCGCAGTGATCGGCTTCTTGCCCTGCTGGACGGGTTCATGCCCGAGGCCGTCTGGCTGGATGACGGCGAGACGCTGACCTACCTGCATTCGACGATTTCCACTCGGCACCAGCGAGTGAGGGTGCCGGAAATTCCCATGCATCTGGATGCGTTGCTGGTGGACCAGCCGCTGTCGGGCGGTCTGGAACCGAAACTCGGTGATGCGTTTATCAAGACCCTGACGATCACCGGCTTCCCGTCACGGACCTTTCCCGGAATTCTGGACGATCTGAACCGACTGGCCATGCCCTATCGCTGGTCCACCCGCGCGATCCTGCTCGACAAGACCGACGCCACCAAGGTTCTGACGAAGATCCGGCGGCAATGGTTTGCAAAGCGCAAGAGCATTGCAGCCATTGTCCGGGAGGTGATGACCAACGAGGCCTCGGTCCTCGTGGACAACGATGCCGCCAACAAGGCGGCCGACGCCGATCTGGCTATGCAGTCCCTTGGTGCTGACGATGTGGGACAGGCGTATCTTACCGCGACCATCACGGTCTGGGACGGTTCTGCCTCCATCGCCGCCGAGAAGCTCCGGCTGGTCGAGAAGGTCATCCAGGGGCGCGACTTCACCTGTATGACGGAAAGCCTCAACGCGGTGGAAGCGTGGCTGGGATCTCTGCCGGGGTATGTCTACGCCAATGTGCGTCAGCCCCCGGTCTCGACACTGAATCTGGCACATATGATCCCGCTCTCCGCCGTATGGGCCGGGCCGGAGCAGGACGGGCATTTCAAGGCAGCACCGCTTTTCTACGGCAGGACGGCGGGTGCCACACCGTTCCGGTTTTCCCTGCATGTCGGCGATGTGGGTCACACGCTGATCGCGGGACCGACGGGAGCGGGCAAATCCGTGCTGCTGGCGCTGATGGCGTTGCAGTTCCGCCGGTATGTGGGTGCGCAGATCTTCGCCTTCGATTTTGGCGGGTCGATGCGCGCCGCAACGCTGGCGATGGGCGGGGATTGGCACGATCTCGGCGGTGGGCTGACAGACGCTGATCTGTCGGGAGAACAGGGTGGCAGTGTATCGCTCCAGCCGCTGGCAGCGATCGATGATCCCGATGAGCGCAAATGGGCCACAGAATGGCTCGGCCAGATCCTTGTCGGTGAAGGGGTAACGCTGACCCCGGAGGTGAAGTCTTACCTTTGGTCGGCCCTGAATTCCCTTGCGTCGTCTCCCGTGCAGGAGCGAACGATGTCCGGCTGGTAGCGCTCCTCCAGTCCAATGCCCTGAAGCAGGCAATGGCGCCGTACTGCTGGGTGGTCCCTATGGCCGCCTGCTCGATGCGGACACCGAGCGGCTGGGTGATGCCGACGTCGTGGTGTTCGAGACGGAGGGGCTGATCGGTTCCGGCGCAGCGTCTCCCGTGTTGTCCCATCTGTTCCATCGCATCGAGGGCCGACTGGACGGGCGTCCGACTCTGCTGGTCGTCGATGAGGGCTGGCTGGTCCTGGATGACGGCGATTTCGCTGGCCAGCTCCGGGAATGGCTGAAAACCCTGCGCAAGAAGAACGCCAGCGTCATCTTTGCCACGCAGTCCCTGTCGGATATTGCCAATTCGCCGATCGCCCCGGCGGTAGTGGAAAGCTGCCCGACACGGATCTTCCTGCCCAATGAGCGGGCGATCGAGCCGCAGATTATGATGCTCTACCGCGATTTCGGGCTGAATGACCGGCAGATCGCCATCATCGCCCGTGCGGCATCGAAGCGGGAATATTATTGCCAGACCCAGCGGGGAAACCGGCTGTTCGAACTGGGGCTCGGCCGGGTGGCGCTCGCCCTATGCGCGGCATCCGGCAAGGACGACCACCGGCTGATCGATGCAGTGCTGGCGGAACATGGCCGTCCCGGATTTCTCCCGGCCTGGTTTGAGGCGCGCGGCATAGCGTGGGCTGCGGACCTTCTGCGGGAAAGATCTGTGTCATGAGGCCGGTGGTCTTTCTCTGCGGTACGGCGGTCCTGCTGTCGCTTGGCGTTCCACAGGCCCGGGCACAATGGGCGGTGTATGACGGAGCCAACCATGTCCAGAATGTTCTCATCGCGGCACGGACCCTCCAGCAGATCGATAATCAGATCACCTCGCTGGCCAACCAGGCACAGATGCTGGTCAATCAGGGACGTAATCTGGCGAGCCTGCCGCTATCGACTCTCTCGACGCTGCAATCGACGATTTCCCAGACCACGGCACTGCTCGCGCAGGCGCAGAACATCGCCTACAGCGTCCAGTCCGTCGAGCAGCAGTACCAGCAGGCCTACACATCCGTCTCATCAGGCATGTCCGACAGCGCCCTGTTCAGCCAGGCGCAGACAAGGTGGCAGAATTCCATAGGCGGCTTTGAGGATGCCCTGAAACTGCAGGCGCGTGTTGTGGGGAATATTCCTTCCGACAATAGCGCCATGACCCAGCTTGTCTCGGCCAGCCAGGATTCCACAGGTGCCCTGCAGGCGGCGCAGGCAGGCAATCAGCTTCTGGCACTTCAGTCGCGCCAGTTGTCTGACATCCAGGCCGAACTCGCTGCCAACGGGCGGGCCACGGCGCTGGAGCGGGCGCGGAATGCGGCCACCGAAGCCGAGAGCGAGGCTCAGTACCAGCATTTCTCCCAATATGATGCCTACAGCCCGACTTCGGTGTCCATGTTCGGCAGCAGCGGGAACTGACCACCATGGCCATGAACGATGTCGGCGTTATCGATACCTTTCTGAACACCTTCACCACCACCATCGATACCGGCTTCGGTCTGGTGAAGGGGAATGTGATCTCGCTGGCAGGTACGCTGTCGGTGCTGGACATCGCGCTGGCCGGTCTGTTCTGGGCCTGGGCGGCGGATGAGGACATCATCCAGCGTCTGGTGAAAAAGACGCTCTATATCGGCTTCTTCGCTTGGGTCATCAACGATTTCGATGCGCTCTCGAAGATCGTCTTCGACAGCTTTGCGGCCCTCGGACTGAAGGTCGGCGGTGGCAGTCTGGCGCTTGGAAACTTCCTGCGGCCCGGCCGACTGGCCTCGACCGGATTTACGGCAGCGCAGCCGCTTCTGGACTCTGTCCACAATCTCCTTGGTCCGGTCGCCTTCTTTACCAACTTCATCCAGATCTTCGTGCTGTGTCTGTCCTGGCTGATCGTGCTGGCAGCCTTTTTCATTCTCGCCGTGCAGCTTTTCGTGGCGCTGATCGAGTTCAAGCTGACCACGCTTGCAGGCTTTGTGCTGATCCCGTTCGCCCTTTTCAATCGCACGGCTTTCCTCGCGGAGAAGGTGCTGGGCAATGTCGTCTCCTCGGGTGTGAAGATCATGGTGCTGGCGGTCATTTCCGCCATTGCGTCCGTTCTGTTCGCCCAGTTCACGACGTCCTATGGTAGCGATGTGCCGACCATCGGCCAGGCCGTCTCGGTGGTGCTGGCGTCGCTTTCGATAGTCGGGCTCGCCATTTATGGCGGCAGCATCGCCAATGGTCTGATTTCCGGTGCCCCGCAGCTTGGTGCGGGCGCGGCAGTCGGTACTGGCATGGCGGTTGGCGCCATGGGTGCGGCGGCGGCGGCCGGTG
>NZ_BAIO01000084.1 GCF_000613305.1 Komagataeibacter kakiaceti JCM 25156 | reverse complement strand
CCCCGTGGCGGGAATGACCGGCCAGATATTGCGCGCCTGCGGCAGGATCGGCAGCACCTGCGGGGCCTGCCCCACCACGCGGCGCATGTTCTCCCCCTCCGCGCGCGGGGTGTTGGGCAGGCTGCCGGGCAGTTCGGTACTGTCAGACAGGATTTTGCCAAATCCCCCGCATCCGGCCAGTCCCGTCAGCAGTAACAGCACCATGACGTTGCGCACCATCGCCCCCCTTACCGATCCGGTAATCGCGGGCGTCACGCCCGCCACAGAGAGCAACCATGGCGGAGGTTAATTTTTCATGTAGGTCAGGAAGATAATTTCGTTGCACCCGGATCGGTCGCGTTGACGTGCCGCAGCCCGGTGGACAGATAATCCCATCCCGTGATGAGCGTGAGCGCCGCCGCGATCCACATCATCACCGCGCCCAGCGCGTCAACCGGCAGCCAGCCTATGTGCAGCAGCACCGCCGTGCTGTCCCCCGCCAGCAGGAAGCCGATGGCCGTCATCTGGAATCCGGTTTTCCACTTCGCCAGTTTCGTAACCGGCAGCCCCACCCGTGTCGCGGCCAGATATTCCCGCAGGCCGCTGACCAGAATCTCACGCGAGAGAATGATGATGGCCGGATACAGGCAACCATAGGGCAACCGCCCCAGCCCCGCCATGACCATGAGCGAGGCCCCCACCAGCAGCTTGTCCGCGATCGGGTCGAGCATGCGCCCCAGATCCGAATTCTGGTTCCACGCCCGGGCGAGCTTGCCGTCCAGATAATCCGTGATCCCGGCCAGGATGAACAGCACGCAGGCCGCGCAGTCGGTCTGGGGCGTGTGAAGGACGACCAGCCCCACAACGATAGGAACCACGACAATGCGGGACAGGGTCAGAAGATTGGGCAGGTCGGTAAGCATGTCTGTACAGCTATAACCAAGGATGGGGAAAAGTCGAAATACCGATAACGCCTGTCAGGCAGGTTCTGCGCTCACATCTGCATGACAGCCGTTCAGTCTCCTGTCCAGTCGGGGTGGAAATGTCCGTATATGACCCGCGCCATGTCGCGGTTGATGCCCGGCGCGCTTTCCAGTTCCCCCAGACCCGCCTGCCGCACGCTGCGCGCCGAGCCGAAATGGTTGAGCAGCGCGCGCTTGCGTGCCGGACCAACGCCGGGAATATCGTCCAGTTCCGAGCGCACCAGTGTTTTGGACCGCCCCGCGCGGTGCGTCGTGATGGCGAAGCGATGGGCCTCGTCACGCAGGCGTTGCAGGTAGTACAGCACCGGATCACGCGGCGGAAGCTGGAAGGGCGGCCGGTCAGCGGTGTGAAACCATTCCCGCCCCGCGTCACGGTCCGGCCCCTTGGCAATGGCCACCAGCGTTACGCCGGTTACCCCCAGATCATCCAGCACCGCCCGCACGGCGGAATACTGTCCTGCCCCGCCATCGATCAGCAGGATGTCGGGCCAGTCCCCGGGGCGGTTGCCTTCGTCGCGGTCACGCAGCGCGCGGCGGAAACGCCGCTCCAGCACTTCACGCATCATGCGAAGTCATCGCCCGGCGTAACCGGCCCCTTGATGGAAAATTTGCGGTAGGCCCGCTTCTCGAACCCCTCCGGCCCGGCCACCACCATCACGCCATAGGCATTTGCGCCCATGATGTGGCTGTTATCGTAGGTTTCGATTCGCGCGGGCGGCGCGTCCAGCCCGAACAGGTCGGCCACCCCCTGAAGCAGGCGGGCCTGCCCGGCGCTTTCGGCCAGCCTGCGCTCCAGTGCTTCACGCGCGTTGATCGTGGCATGGTCGATCACGCCGCGTTTCTCCCCGCGCTGCGGGTGGATGATCTCCACCCTGCGCCCCCGGCGCAGGCCCAGCGCCGCCGCCAGCACGTCGTGCTCGGGCAGATCCTGATTGACCAGAACCTGTGGCGGGGGCGGCTTGTCATCATAGAACTGGGCGATGAAGGCGGCGAGCACATCGGGGGCGTTCTCGTCGCGCGCATGGCTGGGGAAGAAGGCGCGATTGCCATTGTTGCGCCCCGCGCGGACAAAAAAGACCTGGATGCACGACTGCCCGGCGATCTGCCAGATGGCGATGATGTCCGCATCCGTCACGGTGGACGGATTGACCACGCTCGAATCCTGCTGCAACGCGGCCAGCCCGCGTATGCGGTCGCGAATGGCGGCGGCGCGCTCGAATTCCAGCGCCTCGGCCGCCTGCTCCATCTCACTGACCAGCTGCTCGCGCATATGCGGGTTCCGGCCCGCCAGGAAGCCACGCGCCTGATCGGCCAGCGCGGCATAGTCCTCGCGGCTGATCCGGTCCGCGCAGGGGGCCGAGCAGCGATGGATCTGGTGCAGCAGGCACGGGCGGGCGCGGGCCTGCATCTCGCTGTCCGAACAGGAGCGCAGCAGGAAGGTGCGCTGGAGCAGGTTGAGCGTCTGGTTGACCGACCAGGCGGATGCGAACGGCCCCCAGTAGGACGCCCCCTTGACCGGCTTGCCCCGGTGTTTGCTGATCTGGGGAAAATCATGCTTGTCCGTCAGCATGATCCATGGATAACTCTTATCGTCACGCAGCAGGATATTGTACCGTGGCTGCATGCGCTTGATGTAGTTGGCCTCCAGCAGCAGGGCTTCGGCCTCGGTATGGGTGGTGACGATTTCCATGCCGCAGGTTTCGGACACCATGCGGCGCAGGCGTTCGGTCAGGCGGCTGACATGGGTGTAGGAGGTCACGCGCTTTTTCAGGTTCAGCGCCTTGCCCACATACAGCACGTCGCCCTTCGGCCCCAGCATCCGGTACACGCCGGGGGACTGCGGCATGGTCTGGAGAGCGTGATGAATCGCCTCCACCCCCACGGGACGAAGCGGAGGGGCTGAAATGGCGGTTGTCATGGATGGTAGCCGTTCATCCACCGATGATGTGGATAAGTCTGTGGAGCAGCAGCAGAAAAAAACGTGCGGATGGCGGTTTTCCTTTCCTCGACTTGGATTGCCCAAAAAAACATCATTAATACTAACTTATTGATTTATAAAAACTATATTGGGTAACCCGAGAACCGAAACGGGAATCCCGTGCTACATTGGGCAAAACAGGCCGTGTCAACCCCACAAGTGGACAAAATGTGGCATTTCCGTGTTTCAGATGTCCGGTTTCCTTTTCACACGAAATATCAGACGCCTTTTACAATTCGTTCCTGTTTTTGTCTCGTACGGTCCGGCGGCGGCGTGAAATAGAGTCTTGCCAGCCCACGCCGGATCGGCAATGCACCCGATATGCGTATCATCACCTGGAATATCAATTCCCTTCGCCTGCGGATGCCCCTGCTCGACCGGCTGTGCCAGGACACGGCGCCCGACATGGTATGCCTGCAGGAAACCAAGGTGCCCGACGCCCTGTTTCCCATGGAATCGGTCCGGGCGCTGGGATTTGATCACGTCGTGTTCCGGGGCATGAAAGGGTATAACGGGGTCGCCATCCTGTCACGCCAGCCCGTAAGCGTGCTGGAGGACGCACCGGACTGGTGCCAGCGTGGTGACTGCCGCCACATTGCCGTGCGCCACGGCACCGGGGCGGACGCGATTGACGTGCATGATTTCTACGTGCCCGCCGGCGGCGATATTCCCGACCCGGTGGAAAACCCCAAATTCGCGCACAAGCTGGCCTTTATCGAGGAAGCGCGGCAGTGGTTCTCGGCCCGTGACATGCGGCGCACGGTGCTGGTGGGCGACCTGAACATCGCCCCGCTGGAACACGATGTATGGAGCCACAGACAGCTCCTCAAGATCGTCAGCCACACCCCGCCGGAAACCGATGGCCTGCTGAAATGGCAGCACACCGGCTTTGTCGACGCGATGCGCCACTTCGTGCCCGCCAGTGAGAAGCTTTACACATGGTGGTCCTATCGCAACCGCGACTGGCGGGCGTCCGACCGTGGACGGCGTCTGGACCATGTGTGGATCACGCCCGACCTGCAACCTGCGCTGCGCGGCATGGAAGTGCTGAGGGACGCGCGTGACTGGGACAAGCCGTCCGACCATGTGCCGGTCATTGTCGATCTGGACGTATAGGGCAAGGCGGCGCTTCCTGTCGCGTTCGGGATGTTCAGGCCATCCGCGAAAAAACACCCCCAAAACGGACCGGGCCGCCCGTAAGCCGGGCGGCCCGTCAGATAACAGCCTTCCGCGATCCGCAAGCGGTCAGACCGGCAGCGTCTTGCCACCTTCCGGATCCAGGCGGTAGCCGCCCCCTTCCGTCACCAGCAGGGTCGCATTGGTGGGGTCGGGCTCGATCTTCTGGCGCAGGCGGTAGATATGCGTCTCCAGCGTATGGGTGGTGACGGCCGCGTTGTAGCCCCATACCTCATTCAGCAGTACCTGGCGGGGCACGGGGCGGGTGCCGGCGCGGTACAGGAATTTCAGGATGGCGGCTTCCTTCTCCGTCAGGCGGATGCGGCGGTTCTTGGCCGTCTCCTGCAACAGCTTGGCGGACGGGCGGAAGATATACGGCCCGATTGCGAAGACCGCGTCCTCGCTGTTTTCAAAAATGCGCATCTGCGCGCGCAGGCGGGCCAGAAGTTCCGCAATGCGGAACGGCTTGGCGACATAGTCATTCGCCCCGGCGTCCAGCCCACGCACCACATCGGTCTCATCGTCGGAACCGGTCAGGATGATGATGGGAATCCGCTTGCCCTTGCGGCGCAGCTCGGCGCAGAAATCGCGCCCGTCCCCATCGGGCAGGGAAACATCCAGAATGATCGCGTCAAACCGGGCGCCCGGTGCTTGCAGTTTCTCCCAGGCCTCGGCGACGGAGCCGGCTCGATCGCTTCAAATTCACCATCAACCTGTAGCTGTTCAACGAGCATTTGACGTAAAGTCTGATCGTCGTCCGCTATCAGTATGGGACGTGCTCCTGCCATCGAACCCTCTTTATCACTTTAATCCCGGCCCCTTAGCGGGCCAGTCTCTGTCTTGCCTGTTCATGTCCGGTTCCACAACCCGTGGCATGGCGCTCCGTACATGGCCAGATCGGGCCGGAGATAACATAAATACGGCCCAACCCAGAGGAATTCATGATACGCGCAATTTTGCAAACGAATACAGGGCTGGATGCACAACTGCATTGCATGCGCGCAATTGTTCCGGTCATGATCGGAGCGGGCGGCATCAGAAACCCGAAAAATGAGGGAGATCATGCCACCCCTGCCGGTATTCTGCCCCTGAGACGGGTCTTCTACCGGGCGGACCGTGTGGCATCACCAGTTTGTCAACTGCCGGTGGAACCCCTCTGCCCGCTGGATGGATGGTGCGACGACCCCACCCACCGCGACTACAACCGCCATGTCACCCTGCCCCATCCCGCACGGCATGAGCGGTTATGGCGCGACGATCACGTTTATGACATTATCGTCGTGCTGGGCTATAATGACGATCCCGTACGTCCCGGCGCGGGGTCGGCCATCTTCATGCACCTGCCGCCCGCCGGAGGCGGCCCGACGGAAGGCTGCATCGCCATGGCCGAGCCCGAACTGCGCCGCCTGCTCGCGGCGGGGCTGCAGGAGATCGAGGTCAGGCCGGTATAGGGCTGTCCGCCACGGGAGGCTCCGCCGCCTGCCGGGGCGGCATGAACGTGATGATGATGTCACCTACCGCGGGTTCGGTCTGCATCACGTCCTCGGCCGAAAAAATCCAGATCGCCGTGCCCTTGCGGATGGTCATGAACTGCATGCCCTGCCCCCCGTCCGGCGCGGTCTCGCCCGTGGTTTCCTCCACGATGGAACTGTCAAAACGCCAGCCCCGTGCGTAAAGGGAGTCGATCAGCGAGAAATTCCAGCCTGGCTCCCCCAGCACCTTGCCGCGCGAATCCCGGCTCAGCCCATGGTAAAGATCCAGCCGCGCCACGCCCGGGCTGACCTGGAACACGCGCTGACGGCCCAGGTCGGGCGCCATGCGCGCGCAGACAAGGCCGTTATAGATGGCGTCGGGCGTCGCGGCGATCAGGTAGTCAGCCGGACGTTCCTCAAGGCTTTCCTGCCCTTCGACCGACAGCAGCTCCGCGTTCAGCACCGGCACGCCAAAGCGCGCGGCCTTGTCCAGCGCCGGGGCGTAGGTGTCCACCAGCAGGACGGGAATGCCCCGCTCATGCAGCACGCGGGCAAGGTTGGTGGACCACGCATTGGCCCCCATTATGGCCAGGGCCGGTTCATCGGACAGCGTGAGCCGCAGGGCGCGCGCCAGCGGGCGCAGCGAGAAGCCATGCAGGATCATGGTCGATGCGATCAGGGCGAACACGGCGGGCGTGATCAGGTTGGCCCCCGGATAGCCCGCATCATGCAGTTGCAGGCCGACCACGCCCGACACGGCGGCGGCCACGATGCCACGCGGCGCGATCCAGCCCACGAACAGACGCTCCTGCCACGACATGTTGGCCCCGATGGTGGACAGGAAAATGCCCAGCGGCCGCACGATGAACATGACCGTGAATGTCAGCGCCATGATGGACAGGGAAAGCTGTGACAGGACGGTGCGCTGCAAATCCGCCGTCAGCAGCACGAACAGGCACGATACCACGATCACCCCAAGGGATTCCTTGATGCGTTGCAGTTCCGCCATGCCGGTTACATGCAGGTTGGCCAGCGCCATGCCGAACACGGTGGCCGCCATCAGCCCCGCGCCCTGCATGACGAGGTTGCACACCGCCGCCACCCCCATGGCGAAGGCCAGGATCATGGGAATACGCAGGATTTCGGGCAGCAGGTCGCGCGACGAGAGGAATTTGATCAGGACGGCGGGAAAGACGCCGCAGCCAATTGCGAACATGGTCGCGAACAGCAGGTGCGGCCCGATTTCCACCGCCGCGAGCGACAGGCCCGGACTGTGCGAAGGCTTGATGAGCAGACATTCCAGCACCAGCGTTGCCAGAATGGCGGCGATGGGATCGTTGACAATGGCTTCCCACCGCAGGAAAGCCGCGACGCGTGGCTGCAGTTTGGTATGGCGCAGCAGCGGCAGCACCACCGTCGGCCCCGTCACGACCACGATCGCCCCGAACAGCCACGCCGTGCCCCAGCCCAGATGCCCGACATAATGCGCCGCCGCCGCCCCCAGCACCCAGTTGATGGGCAGGGCCGCCGCCGTAAGCCGCAGCACCCCCTCCCCCGATTCACGCCATTGCCGCAGGTCGAGCGCAAGCCCACCCTCGAACACGATAAAGGCCACGGCCATGGAGACAAGCGGATGGAAATAAGGCCCGATCGCCGCCGCCGGGTGGAACAGCCCCAGCCCCGGACCGTAAAACAGCCCGAGCGCAAACAGCAGCACGATGGCCGGAAGCTGAAACCGCCACGCCACCCACTGGGCCGCGATCCCGCCGCCCAGTACGCACAGAATTCCGATCGCAAGGTTTGTGGCCTGCATGCCCATGTCCCGCGTTGTTGCAAACACCCCCGCCCCGCCGGTTTTGATCCGGCAGGCATGCGATATGATCGGGGCTGTTATTTTATATCAGGATTTGCGCTGCATGATGGCAGCAAAAAAACCATCGGTATGATGTTGCCGGGGCGTAAGGCTGACCTGTCCATCGGCACTCAGGCCCGGTGGCAGGTCATCATGCGTCGAATCGGGCGCCACCAGTGAGAAATCGGGATTGCGTGCAAGGAAAGCCGCGATCTGGTCCGTGTTTTCCTCCCGCAGGACGGAACAGGTGGCGTAGACCATGCGCCCGCCGGGGCGGACCAGGGTCGCGGCGCGATCCATGATGTCGGCCTGCTTCGCCGTCAGTTCCAGCAGATCCTGCTCACGCAGGCGCAGGCGGGCATCGGGGTTGCGCCGCCATGTGCCGGTGCCCGTGCAGGGTGCATCGACCAGCACACGGTCAAAACTGCCCGCGCGCCGCCGCGCCCAGCGGTCACCCGAGACCAGCAGGTGGC
>NZ_BAIO01000085.1 GCF_000613305.1 Komagataeibacter kakiaceti JCM 25156 | reverse complement strand
CTTGCCCGGCGCCCTGCATGAATTGCGCCATGAGTTCAAGCAGTTCTCCGGCAAGGATACGCCCGCCCTCGACAAGGCCCAGACGGACATGAAGGCGGTTCGCGCCGCGCTGGCCACCGGAAAGGATCCCGACGCGGCAGGAGCCGAGAAAAAGGTGCTGGCCGACCTGCAGCAGGGCGACCAGCAGATGCGCCAATCCATCCGCAACCAGGGCGCCCATGGCGGCATGACCGTTTTCCTGCCCATGATGTCCCAGGGAAATGGACAGGGCAGCCATGGCAGCGGTGGCAACCGCCCCGGCGAGCAGGATGATGACGACGACGACGACCAGCAGCCCACCGACAGCAGGAACGACCGTGACCCGCTGGGCCGCAAGACCGGCGATACACGGCAGGGCATGGATAACGACACCCATGTGCCCGATAACGCCAGCCGCGAGCGGGCACGCGAGATCGAACAGGAACTCCGCCGCCGCGACGCGGATCGCACCCGCCCGCCAGAGGAACTGGAATATCTCGACCGGCTGCTGCGCGCGTTCTAGACGGCGCGGCAGGGCACAGGCCGCGCATGGGGGCAGCGCGTTATCCGCTCCCACTGATCGTCGGGCCTGAACTGGCGCGCCAGGCCGGAAGCCCACCAAAACGGAATCCCACTTCCCCCAGGGCCCGTGAAAAGTCAGCCGGAAACGAAGGGGTTTCTCCCCTGCCCGGCACGGCTTTCCTCAGGCGTCGGTTGTCTGGTCGTCGGGCTGGCGGGCCGGAAGGGCGCGATTGACGGGGGCGGTGGCAAGGTCAATGGCGTCATAGGACGGCAGGGCTCCCTCCGCCTCTTCCCCTTCGGCCGGCAGAAGCTGCGCGTCAGGCAGTTCGCCCTTGGCGTGCGCCTGCGTGAGACGTTCGAGATTTTCACCGATCCGGGGATAATCCTCGACCAGCTTGCGGAAATCACGCGCGCTCATGGTCATGAAATGCCCGAACTGCAGGGACCGGCTGGTGGCGTTCGCCCGCCCGCTCTTCAGCGCCTCCTGCGCGCCCAGCACCGCGCCCGCGCCAAAGCGGACATCGTGTTTGGGGTAATGCGTCTCCGCCAGCCCGGCGCTGATGAAATAGACGGTGCGCACTTTCTGCCCGTTCCGGTACAGCCGCTCCCCGGGGGATGAGAAATGGATGGACATTTTCATGGCGATGTCATGCAAAACGCCATCGGCCACGCCCTCGAACAGGGGGAAATTGTGGATGCGGCTCTCGATCCCGGCGCGGATGTTGAATTTCAGCCTGAAATCAAGCTGTTCGCGCCTGTGTTCCACATCACGGTGCAATTCGCGGTGCAGTTCCTCGCTCAGGAGCGATTCGGACATCAGGTTATCGTATTTTTCCTCTTCCAGCCGCAGGGCGATCTGGCGCAGCATCCGGTTCTCAAGCGCTTCCGAATAACCATGGTAATGCAGCCGCAGCGTCTGCAACGCCTCGTCCAGCAGTTTGCACTGGCGGTCCAGCACCTCGCCCACGATCTCGCTTATGCGGTGGCCCAATGTGGGTTCCATGCGCTGGCGCATGAAGCGCGTGAGCGAGAGGGAAACGAAATAGGCGATCATCAGCATCTCGAACCGCTCCATCATGCAGTACATGAGGGGAGCGTCGAAATTGAAGCGGTGATGGATCATCTGCGCCACGCGAAAACGCAGTGACGGCCGCAGCCTGCGGCGCAGGGCGCGCACATAGCCAAAGCGCCCCTCCAGCCGTGCGC
The DNA here is from genome assembly GCF_000613305.1 of Komagataeibacter kakiaceti JCM 25156. The sequence goes on along the minus strand of NZ_BAIO01000085.1, from coordinate 6,133 downwards.
CGTCAACCATCGCCTCGGCCGAGCGCAGCAGCGTTTCCATCACCCGGCGCGACAGGCCCTGAATGCGGAACAGGTCGAGCAGGATGGAGCGTTCACGGTTGGCGATGACAATCAGGGCCAGCGTCACGCGCTGGCGGTCACCCAGGGCGGTATCGAAGGTATTGGCCTGTTCTTCCGCATGGACGCGTCGGTCCAGCACCTCCACCACCGTACTGGTCACGGTGGGGGAGAAACCAAGCTCGCCTGCCACGTCGCGCGTCTGATCGCGTACTTCTCCCAGCCCGATGGCGAGGATCTGGTGGCGCAACGCCTGATCTATCAGCGGAAGCTGGTCCAGCTTGAGGAACAGGACCAGATACCGCAGCGACAGGCCGTTGACGAACAGGGTGATCAGCACGAAGCCCGTGGCGATGATCCCGATGAAATGCGCGATGCTGCTGGAGACATGCTCGTTTTCCGTCACGGCCAGCGCCAGCGCCAGCGTAATGGCGCCCCGCAGCCCGCCCCATACCATTGTCACCTTGAACGGGGTCGGCACGGCGGGGGAGAGCTTGGTGGCCGCAAGGATGGGCAGCATGCCGAAAACCACGGCCCCGCGCGCAGCAGCCCGGCGCCCGCCGCAAGCAGGATCAGCACGCAATCCCACCGCGTCATGCCCACCAGCAGGCGCGGCACCAGCATGGACGCCAGCACGAACACCAGCGAACCCGCCCAGAAGACGAGCTGCTGCCATAGTTCGTTAAGGAACCGCCATGTCTGCGGCCGGAAAGTGGAAGGCCCGTAGATCGAGATGGTCAGCCCGGACGCCGCCGTGGCCACCACCCCGGAAAACCCGAAAAACTCGTCACAGACGATATAGGACAGGTAAGGCAGCGCCACCGTGAGCGTGACCTCCGCCGCCGGGGCCGCCCCCAGCGCCGGAATCATCATGAGTGTGAGCCGCCCGAACACGATGCCGATGATCAGCGCGCCGATAAAGGAGACAAGGAATTCCAGCACCGCCCCGCCCAGCATGATCTTGTGGTGCGAGGTAATGGAGCCGAGCAGGATGGTGAAAATGGAAATCGCGGCGGCGTCATTGAGCAGCGCCTCGCCTTCCACCAGCCGGGTCAGCCGGCTGGCCGCGCCGATTTCCTTGAAGATACCCGCAACGGCCGAAGGGTCGGTGGTCGCCACGATGGAGCCGAGCAGCAGGCACACCACCAGCGGCACCCCGGCAAAGGGATACAGCGCGAAGCCGATGGTGGCGGTGGACACGGCCACGGCCACCACCGCCAGCAGCAGCACGGTGGCGGTTTCATGCGCGAGCCTGCGCACATCAATGCCCAGCGCCCCCTGAAACACCAGTATGGGCAGGAAGATCAGCAGGAAGGCTTCGCTATTGAGCGGGAAATCCAGCAGCGTTTCCGCCGCCCCGCTGAACATTTCCAGATGGGTGTTGCGCAGCACCAGATCGGCCGCGCCCCCGATCACGATTCCCGCCAGGGCAAGCAGGACGGTTTCCGACAGTTCCAGACGGCGGGCAAGCGGCTGGACCGCGCTGACAACAACAAGCAGCACGGCAATGGCCATCAGAATTGCTGCCAGACCCGCTATCTCCATTCAAAACCCTCGATTCCCGATCGTGTCATGCCCACGGACCCGTTCTAACAGCCGACCATGAACAGATTATGTCCCGCCTGTTACAGTGCCGCCATAATTCAGGCCCATGGCACCGGCCCCAACGGATTAAAGCCGTTCCACCCGTGCCGTTGCATCAAGTATCAATAAAGCCACACATGCGTTGCATTAACAACACATATATCCTGTATTATAGATCCTGATTTCGCAGGTGCGCGGCTTTATCCGTCGCGGCGAGCCATGCCTTCACCTGCTCCTCCGGGTCGGGCATGCGGATGAAGGCGGACACGGCGGATACGCAGTCCGCCCCGGCTGCGATACAGTCCGGCGCGCGCGCCAGCGTTATGCCGCCAATGGCCACCAGCGGGATGGAACCGAGGCGCTGTTTCCACACCGTCAGCCGCTCCGTTCCCTGTGGCCCCCATGGCATTTTTTTCAGCATCGTCGGCCAGATCGGCCCCAGCGCCACATAATCCGGCGCGAGGGACAACGCACGGTCAAGTTCCGCCTCGCTATGGGTGCTGATGCCCAGACGCAGCCCCGCCGCGCGGATGGCGGACAGGTCGGCCGTATCAAGATCTTCCTGCCCCAGATGAATGAAGTCTCCCCCCTCCTCGATCGCAAGCCGCCAGTGATCGTTGATGACAAGGTTGACCCCGTGCTGGCGGGCATGGTGAACGCCCGCGCGGATTTCACGCCGCAGGTCGTCCGCCACCATATCCTTCAGGCGTAGCTGGATCAGGCGCGCGCCCGCCGGGCCAAGACGGGCGACCCACCGCGCCGCGTCCACTACCGGATAGATGCGTGAGGGAAGCGTGAAGCTCATAGCACGGCCTGCCCGATAACCGGCGTGGACGGCACGGCCATGTCGCGCATTTCCATGGGGTCGGCCAGATAGGCCATGCGCCCCGCCTCCACCGCCATGGCGAAGGCGCGGGCCATTTCCGCCGGGTCACCGGCCTTGGCCACCGCCGTATTGATCAGCACCGCGTCATACCCCAGTTCCATGGCCTGCGCGGCATGGGACGGCACGCCAATGCCCGCGTCGACCACCATCGGCACATCGGGAAAATGCGCGCGCAGGGCACGCAGGCCGAACAGGTTGTTCAGCCCCTTGCCCGAACCGATGGGCGCGCCCCAGGGCATGAGCACCTCACACCCCGCGCGCAGCAGGCGTTCGGCGCCCACCAGATCCTCGGTCATGTAGGGAAAGACCTTGAATCCGTCCTCGACCAGGATGCGGGCGGCGTCCACCAGCGCGAACATGTCGGGCTGGAGCGTGTCGGATTCGCCAATCACCTCCAGCTTGATCCAGTCCGTGCCGAACACTTCGCGCGCCATCTGCGCGGTGGTCACGGCTTCACGCGCCGTATGGCACCCCGCCGTGTTGGGCAGCACCGGCACGCCCAGCGTACGGATCATCTCCCAGAAGGCATGTCCCGCGCGCGAACCCGCGGCCTCACGCCGGAGCGATACGGTCACAACCCCAGCACCCGCCCGGCGCACGGCATCCATCAGTATCTCGGGGGAGGGATACTGCGCCGTGCCCAGCATGAGGCGCGATGAAAGTTCGGTGCCATAAAAAAGGGTCATGGCCTCACCCTCTGCATGGGGGCCAGAATTTCAACCCGTGCGCCTTCATGCAGGGGCACGGCGGCCCGTCTGCCCGCGGCGATGAAGCTGCCATCAAGGGCGGTGGCCAGACGGGCCGTGCCGTCATAGCCCAGTTCCTCAAGCAGCGCCGCCAGGGTGGGGGCGATCACGTCATGGTGCTGGTCATTTACCAGAATCTGCATGGTCATCTCCTTTGCGGGAGGAATTAGGCATTACCGAACACAATATCGGCCGCATCGGCGGCGCGGACAGGTGAAAGCAGGAAGCCGTGCCGATACATGCCGTTGATGTGGATATGGCGTCCCTCCCGCCGGACGGCGGGCATGTTGTCGGGATAGGACGGGCGCAGGCCGGTGCCGGTTTCCAGTATCTCTGCCTCGCCAAAGGCCGGATGCAGGGCATAGACCGCGCCCAGCATCTCCACCATCGAACGCAGTGTCATCGGACCCGCGTTCTCGCTTTCGATCATCGTCGCGCCCACCATGTACACGTGGTCGGCGCGCGGCACGATATAGATGGGAATGCGCGGGTGCAGCATCCGCACCGGGCGGTGCAGCGTCACATCCGGGCAGCGCAGCAGCAGCATCTCGCCCCGGACCCCACGCATGTCCGCCAACTGGTCGCGCGCGGCGATACCCGTGCAGTCCACGACCCAGTCGTAGCCATCCGTCCCTTCATCAACCGGGACATCCAGCGCGATCCGGCCCCCCAGTTCCACAAGCCGGGTGGCGAGGGCGCGCAGGGCGTCGCGCGGGTCCACATGGCCTTCACCGGCAAAAAACAGCGCGCGGGAGAAGCGGTCCGCCAGGTCGGGTTCGAGATCGGCCACCTCGGCCTCACCTATCGTGGAGAAATGCGAGGTACGGCGCCCAAACCGCGCCACTTCCCCCACATCGCGCGCGGGCGCCAGCACAAGCGTGCCATTACGCACCACGCCGGGCACATGCGCATCCCACCAGTCGAGCGAGGCGAGGGACTGCGCGGTCACTTCCTTTGGCGCGGATTCCGCCTCGCACCACGGGGCAAGCATGCCGCCCGCCTGCCATGACGCGCCCGATCCGATCCGTGGCCCGGATTCATGCACATGAACCCGCGCCCCGCGCTCCGCCAGGGTGACGGCGGCGGTCAGGCCGGAAACGCCCGCCCCCCGCACGAGAACGGACGGGCCCGTCCCGCCGGAGAATGCCGTTTGTGCTGCCATCTGCGCCGTACCCCCTGTTTATTATCGTGTTTACGAGCGATGTTTGTGCCGGTTCCGCGCCCGTGTCTATTCAACAGTCACGGACTTGGCGAGGTTGCGGGGCTGGTCCACGTCCGTGCCCTTCAGCAACGCGACCTCATAGGCCAGAATCTGCACCGGGATGGTCTGCAGGATCGGGGCCACGAATTCATCCACCGTGGGAATCGCGACCACGCATTCCGCAATGTCACGCAGGCGCGGCGCGCCCTCCATATCCGTGAACACCAGCAGCCGGCCGCCACGGGCCCGGGCTTCCTGCAGGTTGGACAGGGTTTTTTCAAACAGCGGCCCCGAGGCACGGTCGCCACGACCGGCACCGTGTTGTCGATCAGGGAAATCGGGCCGTGCTTCATTTCCCCCGCGGCATAGGCTTCCGCGTGGATGTAGGTGATTTCCTTCAGCTTCAGCGCGCCCTCCAGCGCGACGGGAAACATCGCGCCGCGCCCGAGATAGAGAACATCGCGCGCCTGCGCCACGATCTCGGCCATGCGGCGGATTTCATCATGGCGTTCGAACACTTCCGTCGCCTTGCTGGGCAGGTCCAGCAGGCTGGTCACCATCCGTTCCTCCTGCCGCGCATCCAGCAGGCCACGCGCCCGGCCAAGGGCGATGGTCAGGCACGCCAGCACCGAAAGCTGGGCGGTGAAGGCCTTGGTGCTGGCCACCGAGATTTCGGGACCGGCCACCGTGCCCAGCACGGCGTCGCTTTCACGCGCCATGGTGCTCTGTTCCACATTGAGCACGGAGACGATGTGCTGCCCCGCCGCGCGCATCCCGCGCAGGGCCGCCAGCGTATCCGCCGTTTCGCCCGACTGGGAAATCAGCAGCCCCAGACCGCCCTGCGCCAGCGGCGGGTTGCGGTAGCGCATCTCGCTCGCCACGTCGATATCGACCGGAAGACGACCATACTGCTCGATCCAGTAGCGCCCGATCATGCCCGCGTAGAAGGCGGAGCCACAGGCGGTAATGACCGCGCGCGGCACGGACGCCAGATCGAATGGCAGTTCGGGCATCACCACACGGCGGGTGGCGGGGTCGATCAGGCGCTGCAACGTCTGCCCGATCACCACCGGGTGCTCGTGCAGTTCCTTTTCCATGTAATGGCGGTAACCGTCCTTGCCGACCGAGGCCGCGATCAGGGCGGTGACCTTGACCGGCCGTTCGACCGGATTGCCTGCCATATCGAAGAACTCGGCCCCGGCGGAGGTAATCACGCTCCAGTCCCCGTCATCCAGATAGGCGATGCGGCGGGTCAGCGGGGCCAGCGCCAGACTGTCCGAGCCCAGAAACATCTCGTTATCGCCAAAGCCCACCACCAGCGGCGCGCCGTGGCGCGCGCCGATCACCATCCGTCATGCCCGGCGAAGATCATGGCGAGCGCGTAGGCCCCTTCCAGCCGCTTGAGGCAGGCATGCGCCGCCTCACGCGGGGAGAGACCGCGCTGGAGGTGATAATCGACAAGCTGGGCTATGGTCTCGCTATCCGTCTCGGTGGAAAACACCTGCCCCGCTTCTTCAAGCTCCTGACGCAGGGCCTCGAAATTCTCGATAATGCCGTTATGGACAACCGAGACCCGCTCCGTCCCGTGCGGATGGGCATTGTTTTCCGTGGGCGCGCCATGGGTGGCCCAGCGTGTATGGCCGATGCCGGTCACGCCGG
>NZ_BAIO01000086.1 GCF_000613305.1 Komagataeibacter kakiaceti JCM 25156 | reverse complement strand
GGAAAGCCGCGAAAATCACCGAATAATGGCGATACATACGGATTCCGGACATCCCCTCCTTTTAGATAGGCCTGCACATTCCTTTGGTTGTCGGCCTTTATATTATACGGGTCGTACTCGAGAGGTCGATCCATCGTGTCGCCACCAAGTGTCAGATCCGTCCAAGGTGACATCACGAAAGCGGCTGCGGGCAACGGCAATCCTAATGAGCGAAGTTTGAACATCACTGCCAGGGCCAGACCACCACCAGCAGAATCTCCAGCGATAATGATCTGCCTGGCAGAATAGTTCATGGACAGCAACCAGCGATATGCTGTGCACGCATCTTCCAGCGCTGCGGGAAACGGGTGTTCGGGAGCAAGACGATAGGCAAGTGAAAAAGTCATGATCCCTGCTTCGCGTCCAATCACTGCGCTAACTGGCCGCCATCCTTTTGGACTACCTAAAACATATCCTCCACCGTGCAGATAGAGCATGATTTTATGAGGGGCGGTCAGCTTGCCTGTGGACCATTCACCTTTGACAGGTCGCGTATTCACATCGGTAAACCGCAAATCAGCCGGAAGAGGAATGTTGTTAAGATAGAACGCATCCGCGCGTTGGCGCTGCTGGCGAAGCGAAGCATGTTCAGGGGTCGACGCAAAATAATCGGCGATGATGGTGCGGACATGATGCATATCTGGAGAAAGTCCCGCTGCATTTGCCCATGCTTCGAGTGCATTTTGGATAGATGCGTTACTTGCGCTGGTGTCCTTAGCTATTGCACAGATGGGCGGCAACAGGAGTGTGGCAAAAAAATATTTAAGCATGGAGCGACGTGATGCCTGGCCGCTCATAGAGGTGATATCGGGGTAATGTGGTAATTTATCCATAATTATGCACTCCTTCCGCTTATTAACACACAATATTTATGCTGAAAATGTCAACACCATAGGTATACTTTGTTGGTACTATTGCATTTAATGCTCATCGCGTTAATTCGTCCTGTTATTTTATTTTTTGTATATAGTATTATTTAATTTGTTCTTATATATCGATTCCGTGCTCGGATACTTTCATATCCACATTTTCTTCGCTGAAAGTTCCGATGCAGATACGCTAGATAGAATCCACAACATGAAACATTGTTATTTTGACTACTAAAAACGACGCCAACCGTGGGGCTGGGTGTTTTGGCCGAAGCTCGCCTTGCTGTCTGATGGATAGAACGCCATCATGACGTCAACGTGAACAGAAATCGAAAATATATAAACCCCGAATAAAATAAATGTGCACGAAATATATATTATGTAATGTATTAATAGTTAATGGCCGCACAAGGTATAACATGTGTAATTAATCATATCCCACAATATGGGTTTCCCATTCATATATTGAAATTCCCAGATATCGCGTTCTAGGCTCAGACAACAAAAACAAGATAGCGGTCCAGATACAATGAGTGCAGGAGACCAGACATGGCCAGATGGGACACAGACCCTTGGGCGGGGCTTGTGTTTGCTGCAGGCGGTCAGCGAGGGCCACCGTTCCCTACCTGCCTCATGACCCATGCAGGCTATACGCGCAGCACAACGCAGCGACTGGTAGCGGCTCTTGTACAAGGCCGCTGGCTCCGGCAAATGCCGGGCGACACCTATTTCCTCGGGCCACGCTTTCTGGAACTGGCACAGCACGCGCAGGAAGATAACCCCATAGCCGTAGTGGCCCGCCCCATCCTACGTGAACTGGGCCTAAAATCGCGGGATACCATCCATCTCGGTATCCGCGTCGAGAATGATGTCCTGTATCTTGACAAGGTCAACGGCCAGCGCGGATTGGAAATGCGTTCCCGCATCGGTCAGCGCATGCCCCTTGCCCTGACCGGTGTTGGACGTGCGCTCCTGCTGGATGACACAAAATCCGAATGGCGGCGTTTATATCGGGACGCGACAGAGAAAGGGACGTCTCCTGATCTGTGGCTGGAGCGGATGCACACCTACAGGAATACGGGCTGCGTGTTCGATCTCGAAGACAATGAAACGGGCATACATTGCGTCGCCGCTCCCCTGCGTGATGCACGTGGCTGCATCGTGGCTGCAATCAGCATTGCCAGCGCGGCGGTTTATCTTCCCCGCGCGCGCATGGAGGAACTATCCCCTATGGTTCTGAATGCGGCCGAAGCCATTTCGCGGCAAATGGGTTGGAAAGGACTGACTCATGAAATCGCTTGATCCCGCAAAGCCCGCACTACTGGGGCTGGATTGGGGTACATCGTCGCTACGCGCATGGCTGCTCGACGCGCAGGGTATCATCTTGCATACCCATCATGCCCGACAGGGAATTCTCCATCTGCCGGATGGTGGTTTTGCGCAGGTTCTGTCAGACATCCTCGCACAATGGCGGCTGAATGATCCGGTGCCCATGCTGGCCTGTGGCATGGTGGGAAGCATCAACGGCTGGCGGGAAGTATCCTATCTTCCTGTCCAGCATCCTTGTGCCAACTCGCCGACGGACTGGGCCTGCAGCCTACGGCCCACGGCATGCTGCATATCGTCCCGGGCCTGCTGAAGGACGGTTCCCTACCCGATGTGATGCGCGGCGAGGAAACGCAGATTGTCGGAATAATGGGAACTGATGGGAACAGCCATCATACGGTTGTCCTGCCAGGCACACACTCCAAATGGGCGCAAGTACAAGGGCAGATTATCACAGAATTCCGGACATTCATGACGGGTGAACTGTTTGCCGTTCTTATGCGGCACAGCATCCTTGGTCGCCTGCCCTCAACAGCGCCACCTGATGACGGCTACCGTGATGAGGCTTTTGCCATGGGGGTCCGTACCGCTCAGTCTGGCATTCCTCTTGCTGGTCGCCTGTTTTCGGCCCGCACCGTTGTGCTGCGCAACAGGCTGGAACGCGCCTATACCGCCGATTATCTGTCCGGTCTGCTGATCGGGGAAGAAATCCACGCTGGCATGGCCGCGTTGGAGGCCACTCAGCACGCCACGCCTGTTCTTGTAGGCGAACGCGCATTGTGCCAGCGATATCGGCTGGCGTTTACGGTACTGGGGCACCCCCCACCTTCAATAGCGGGAAATACTGCGCCTGCCGGCCTGTTCCGGCTAGCCTGTGCCGCCCACCTGCTTGACCGGACTCCGTCCCATTTACACGACCAGAAAGGAGCTGTCATATGACCTGCTTCGACACGGCATTTACCCGTTGCCCTCTCATCGCCATCCTGCGCGGCGTGCAACCGCACGAGGCGCTCGACATCGGCCGCGTGCTGGTTGACACCGGCTTTACCATTATCGAAGTTCCCCTCAATTCACCCGCACCCTATCAGAGTATCGCTCTGCTGCAGGATACATTCGGGGACCGGATCCTGGTGGGGGCAGGCACCGTTACATCCCCTGATGCGGTGGGCGAGGTTGCCAGCCATGGGGGGCGGCTGGTTGTCATGCCCCACGCCGATCTGGCGGTGATCACGGAAGCCAAGAAGCGCGGCATGATCTGCACCCCCGGCGTGGCGACCCCAACCGAAGGGTTCGCAGCTCTTCATGCCGGGGCGGATGCCCTCAAGCTGTTCCCGGCGGAACAGCTGGGCACGAAGGCCCTGACTGCGTGGAAAAGCGTCTTCCCGCGTAGCACCCGTTTCATTCCCGTAGGGGATTACTCCTGATAACATGCAGTCCTATCTGGCTGCGGGCGCTGCGGGTTTTGGTCTGGGGTCGGCGTTATATCGTGCTGGAAATACAGCCGCGGACGTTGGGCGTGCAGCCGACCGTTTCATGAAGGCCCTATCCTGAATCTGTGCACCGTCCGAAGTAAAAATAACAATAACAGGAAACAAAAATGAAGATTACAGCACTACGTACCTACATGGTTCCGCCGCGCTGGCTGTTTCTCAAGATCGAAACGGATGAGGGAATTGCCGGCTGGGGGGAGCCGGTCGTGGAAGGCCGCGCCGCAACCGTTGCCGCCATGGTGGAAGAACTGTCCGATTACCTGATCGGCAAGGACCCCTTCATGATCGAGGACCACTGGAATGTCATGTACCGCGCTGGTTTCTACCGCGGTGGCGCCATCCACATGAGCGCGATTGCCGGTATTGACCAGGCGCTGTGGGATATAAAGGGCAAGGCTTTCGGCATGCCGGTATGGCAGTTGCTGGGTGGTAAATGTCGTGACCGCATCCGGGTCTATTCATGGATTGGCGGCGACCGCCCTGCCGATACGGCCCGTGCCGCAAAGGATGTGGTTGCCCGCGGTTTTACGGCAGTAAAAATGAACGGTACGGAAGAAATGCAGTTCATCGACAGTCATGAGAAAGTCGATGCGGCCATTGCCCGTGTTGCCGCCATCCGGGACGCGGTGGGACCCTATATCGGTATCGGTGTGGATTTTCATGGCCGGGTCCACAAACCCATGGCCAAGGTGCTGGCGCGTGAACTGCAGCCTTTCGATCTCATGTTCATAGAAGAGCCGGTATTGAGCGAAAATTTTGATGCCCTTCCTGAAATAACGGCCCATTGCTCCGCTCCGATCGCCCTGGGAGAGCGGCTGTTCTCGCGCTGGGATTTCAAGAAAATACTCGAACAGGGCTGCGTGGACATCATTCAGCCCGATCCGTCCCACTCTGGCGGTATTACCGAAACACGCAAGATCGCTGCCATGGCGGAAGCCTATGATGTGGCGGTGGCACTACACTGCCCTCTGGGGCCGATCGCACTGGCGGCCAACCTGCAGCTTGATGCGCTGTGCTACAATGCCTTCATTCAGGAACAGAGCCTGGGCATCCATTACAATAAAAGTAATGACCTGCTGGATTATGTGAATGATCCATCGGTCTTTTCCTACGTTGATGGCACCGTGGCCATTCCCGACGGACCCGGACTGGGAATTGAGATCAACGAGGATTACGTCAGGGAAAAAGCCGCCGAAGGCCATCGCTGGCGCAACCCCGTCTGGCGCCATGCAGATGGTTCGGTAGCGGAGTGGTAAGACCATCGCGCGTACAGAATGCCCCCGTTTCCTGTCCTGTCCCTAAAAAGGTCTGCCATTCCCATAAACAAGACAGAATAACATAGCGCATGCACCTTAATGGGCATGCAGGAGAACAAGACGTGTCGGATCAACGCACTCTCTCCATGTCCGGTCTTGCGGCAATGCCGGATGATGATGATAGCCTCAGCCCCCTCATGTTGCTGCGCCCCTACTGGCGGGTAACCCTTGCGGCATTTCTGGGCTGGTTTCTCGATGCATTCGATCAGGTTGCCCTGCTTTTGTGCCTGCCCGATATTGGCAAGAGCCTCGGCGTGGGGCTGACGGCCATGGGGCTGGTCATTACGGCTCAGAGTGTCGGGCGCATTCTGGGCAATACCAGTTGGGGCTGGCTGTCCGACCGGTATGGCCGCAAGCTTACATTCATGATCGGCGTGTTGTGGTTTGCAGCATTTTCCGGTTTTACGGCACTGGTATGGACCTATCTGGGCATGCTGGTTGTGCAGTTCCTGTTTGGTATCGGGTTCGGGGGGGAATGGACCGCCTCTGCCTCGCTGCTTATGGAAAGCGTGCCGCCACGGGCACGCTCGCTGGCCTCGTCGATCATGATGGCAGGGTATGAATGTGGTTTCTTCGCCGCTGCTGCCGTGCAGGCTGTGGTCCTGCCCTACTGGGGGTGGCGGGCCATGTTCCTGATTGGTGTCATTCCGGCCATCCTGGCCATCTTCATCCGCCGTGATGTTGCTGAAAGTCCGGTCTGGCTGCGCCTGCAGGCCACGCCCGCCTCATCCGCCACAACGCGTTCGCGCACCGGATTCAGACTGGATGGCGCAGCACTTCAGGCGTTGCTGTTCATGGCAGTCCTTCAGTTCCAGAATGCCGCGATATATAGTTTTTACCCCACTCTGTTGCGCAAGGTACAGAACCTGACCCCGGCCGAGGTCTTTCCCCTGCTGGGCTGCTACTGCCTGGGTTCACTGATTGGCAAGCCGCTCTGTGGTCTACTGGCCACACGGATGGGAGAACGAACGGTATTTGTCACATATTTCCTGATCACGATCGTGGATATCTGGCCTTTCATTTCCGCAAATTCCATGTGGGTGCTGGCTGGGGCCGCGTTGGTCATGGGGCTGTTTGGCAACAGTGTTTTTGCCCTGGTGCCGCATTATCTTTCGCAGCGCTTTCCCTCGGCCAACCGTTCCTTCGGCATGGGGTGCAGTTACGCCGTGGCGGCGCTGGGCCAGGGCGTATGCGGCTTCGTCGTGCCGTGGCTGGGCGGTCAGTGGGGCCTGCCGCAGGCCATTGAAAGTTCGGTCGTCATCGGCACGTTCATGGTGGCGGCAGTCATTTTCTACCAGCCACCAACGCTGCCCGGAAGGCATATGGAAGGTGAGGAAAGCATCACCCCATGATTCCCTCTTTCGCATTGGGCATCAGCGATGCCCAGGAACCTGTCTATCTGCCGCGACCGGATTATGACCCCGTCTGCCTTGATCCATCCTTTGCGTCCTGCCTGCTGGCCCATAGCGAGGTGGAATGTCTGGCGCGTGGCACCGAATGGGGTGAAGGCCCCGTCTGGTTTGGCGATGGGCGCTATCTGCTGTGGAGTGACATCCCCAATGACCGCATCCTGCGCTGGTCGGAGGAAACACGGCGCACATCCGTGTTCCGTGCGCCCTCACGGCATGCCAATGGCAATACACGCGACCGGGGCGGGCGCCTGATTACCTGTGAACACGAAAGCAGACAGGTCACCCGTACTGAATATGATGGTACGATTACCATTCTGGCCAGCCGGTTTGATGGAAAGCGACTCAACTCGCCCAATGATGTTGTCGTAGCCCGGGATGGTGCGATCTGGTTTACCGATCCGGATTACGGCCTGCTGAGCGCTTATGAAGGCGGCGGGACGGAAGCGGGAGAACTGCCGACCGGACTGTACCGTCTGGACACCGACGGCAGGCTCCAACAGGTCGACACGGAATTCATCAATCCCAACGGGCTGTGCTTTTCTCCCGCAGGAGACATTCTTTACGTCATTGATAGCGGTAGCCTGCCCAATACCATATGGGCCTGCGAACTGGATGCCGGGCGGACACGTATTGCCGCCCGTCACCTATTGATAGAACCGGCCCCCAATGCCCGTGCGGACGGCCTGCGTTGCGATATGGATGGCAATCTGTGGTGCGGCTGGGGCGGTGGCCCGGATCTGAACGGTGTGATGGTATTCGGCCCTTCCGGCCGGCCCCGCGCCCATATTCCTTTACCCGAACGATGCGCCAATCTGTGTTTTGGCGGCAGGCGCCGTAACCGACTGTTCATGGCGGCATCACACGGGCTTTATGCGCTTTATGTGGGCATACAGGGCCATCTTTAGCTGGTCTTTTGGTGTTTCCACGTACGAGCTGCGACGAACCGAGTTCCGTTTTACATCGGCTGTATATAGTATTTTCTGCACCCCAACCGGGCCTCACCCAGGTTAGCGTGGTTAGGCAAGCTGCTTCTGACGCCAGTATCAATCATGTCTTCTTCTACCAGAGATTTGCGATCGGAGACATGTCTACATGTAAAGGACCGTCTGTCATTGTGCTATACGGAGGCCCCGCGCACTCAAGCCGGAGGCATTGTCATGACAATGCTGCGGGCTCTGGCCGATCATGGCCTATGTGGACCATGACTCACCGTATTGTTTCCGCCTTCAGCCCGTCCGCGGATAAGGCGCGCCGTCTGTATCGATGTTATTGCCGTTCGCGGACGTGC
>NZ_BAIO01000087.1 GCF_000613305.1 Komagataeibacter kakiaceti JCM 25156 | reverse complement strand
TACGGGTGTGACGACGGTGGCGTCTGGTGCAGGCCTCAGCCTGCCGGGTTCTGTTGCGGGTGCGCTGACGACTGCCGGGACGACGGATGTCAATGGCGGCACGGTTGCTGGCACGACAACCAATACCGGGACGTTTACGGCTGAAGACGGCACGCTTGCGCTGTTGCGAACAATGGCGGCACGGCGAGGCTGAGCGACACGACGGCAGGTGCTGTGACGAATGCGTCTGGTGCGACATTCAGCGCGACGGGCGGGACACTGGCGAGTGCGGCGAACAGCGGGACGATGACGCTGGGTGCGGGCAACACCGTCTCGGGTGATGTGACCCAGACGGCCGGTTCGCTGACGCTGGACGGCAACACGGTTGACGGCACGGTTGCGGCCAATGGCGGCACGTTCGATGTGGCGTCTGCGGGTTCGACGGCGGGTTCTCTGTCGGGAACTGCCAGTGGCACGCTGGACGGCACGCTGGACCTGACCAAAGCCAGCAGCACCTATTCCGGCGGCATGTCCGGTTCTGGCGGCCTGACGGTCTCTGGCGGGACGGAGACGCTGACGGGTGCGAATACTTACACAGGAGCTACGACGATCAGTGGCGGCACGCTGCAGCTGGGTGATGGCGGGACGACAGGCAGCCTTTCCGACAGTTCTGCGATCCATGACAATGGTCAGTTGACCATTGACCATGGCAATGCGTTTGCCATGGCGCAGACGATTGATGGTACGGGCAGCCTGACCCAGGCCGGCACGGGCCGGACGACGCTGAGCGGCGTGAACACCTATAGTGGGGGCACGGCAATCACAGGCGGAACCCTGGTCGGCACGACGTCCAGCTTCGGTTCGGGTGGCATTGTGGACAATGCTGCGCTGGAAGTTTCCCAGGACACTTCGGGAACCCTGGCCAATACCCTTTCCGGGAATGGCTCCTTCACGAAGTCCGGCACGGGCACGGTTGCAATTGACGGAGACGATTCCGCCTTCACCGGGAGGACCGATATTTCGGCCGGCATGCTGGATGTTGATGGGTCCTTGGCCAACTCGGCTGTCACTGTCGATAATGGGGGCACCCTTTCCGGCACGGGCACGGTTGGAAGTACGAATGTTGCCGCTGGCGGCATTCTCTCCCCGGCTGGCAGTGGTACAATCGGTACGCTGAACGTCAATGGCACCTTGGACATGGCGACTGGTTCGATCCTGGCTGCGGACGGGAACGCGACGATGACAGGTACAAGCCTGTCGGTGGATAACCAGTCCTATCAGCAGCTGACCAGTGACCTGGTGAAGGTGTCGGGTGCGGCAGCCCTTTCAGGTGGCACGGTCGACTTCCATGTGGCTGATGGCACGGCACTGAAATATGGTGAAGCCTACACGCTGGTTTCGGCAGCAGGGGGTGTCTCGGGCAAGTATACGAACCTGTCGACGAACATCGTGAATGACTACACCTTCATGTCTCCGACACTGGTCTATACGGCCAATGATGTGGACCTGCTGATGCAGCGTAACGGCACCAGCTTCTCGGAAGCGGGGAATACCCGCAACGAGCGTGAGACAGGACGGGGACTGGATGATCTCCCGGACACCAGTTCGGTCGTGAAGGCGATGGAGCAGCTGAACGGCAACAGTGCCCGCAAGGGGCTGGATGCCCTCTCGGGCGAAGTACATGCTTCAGCCCGTACGGCACTGATCCAGGACAGCTTCTTCGCCCGTCAGGCAGTGTTTGACCGGCTGGCTTCCGCTGACTGTGACGGCCCCGTGGACAGCACGATCCGTACGGCCGACCTCAAGCACCGGCGCCGGACGGATGGCCATTGCTATTCGGACCGGGCCGTGATGTGGGGTGAAGCTTTTGGCAGCCTGGGCAGCAATTCGGGGGATGGCAATGCGGCGTCGATGCATCATTCGACCGCCGGGTTCATCATGGGGCTGATGCGCCGGTCGCCGATACATGGCGTGTCGGTGGCCTGATCAGCTATGGCCGTTCGATGTTCGATGTCGGGAGCGGGCGAGGTTCTTCGGGACACAGCAACAATGTAACTGTCGGTGGATATGCTGGCACACATTGGGGCAATCTGAACCTGCGTCTGGGTGCGACCTACACATGGGACATGATCAGCATCCGTCGCAATGTGGCGTTCCAGGGCTTCCAGAACCGCTTGAACAGCGCGTATCTGGGGGGAACGGCGCAGGGCTTTGGTGAGCTGGGCTACAAGTTCCATATGGGCAACACCACGATCGAGCCCTTTGGCAATGTTGCCTATGTGAACCTGCATACGGATGGTTTCCAGGAACATGGTGGTGCCGCGGCATTGCGTGGACAGGGCATCGATACGGGCGTGACGTTCTCGACCTTTGGTGTCCATCTGGCCTCGACGTTCCAGGCGGGCCGGTTCCTGCTGACGCCGCATGCGACGTTGGGCTATCGCCATGCCTTTGGTCTGACGATTCCCACAACACATGAACTGTTTGCGGCTGCCAACAGCGGCAACATGGACATCGCCGGCGTGCCGCTCTCAATCGATGCCGCAGTGATCGATACAGGGTTGTCAGCAAAAGTTAGCAACCGGATCGATATCGGAATATCCTATGTCGGCCAGTATGGTAACCAGTCTGTGGACAGTGGCGCCCGCGCACATTTCCGTCTGAAGTTCTGAGATTGATATCCCTCTTCCTGTGACGGGAAGGGGGAACAGAAGATAAGGTACAGTTGTTTATGAACAGGAAACTTGCAGCCCTTTCAGTGGCCGGACTTCTTTGTGTTGCGGGAGGATCGGCCTATTTCTATAATAGCGCTTATGCGACAGTGAGTAGTCCCAAGGCTGTGGAACATAAGGACGAGGTTGCTCCAAGTCTGGCAACCTCCTCAGAACATATTCTCCCGGGCGGTGCGTCTTCGCTGATAGCTGATGACAGGACGATCGGGTCCGGTCTGACATTCAGCACCTGCGTGCCAGCCGGTTGTCTCGTGCCGCTGAATCTGGATCAGAGACAGCTGGGAGATCTTGAGTCTGCCAAAAAGGTAGAGGTGAAGTTCTCAGCCGTATCCGGACAGGACATCAACATCCCCCTGTCCAACAAGGGGTTGGATAAAGCGGTGCGTAGGCTCAATACCGTAGAGAGATAAGTATTACTGCTCGTTGTAAGCAGAATTGACCCATGCCTCCACACTCCCCTGCAGCATTTGCCGGGGAGTGACCCTAACTTAAAACTGAGGGCACGTTCGGAGCAGGGGCACCGATGCGTTTAACGACTGACTACGCAAGATAAGAAAAAGTCCTGTAATCATAATACACTATGGGAAATAGTGCATTAGGTTAGAGTTGCGATATCGGTTTGTGTAAAATCATTCCCCTTGAAGAGAAGGGGAAGATTGTGTGCCTTGGCAAGGGCGTAGCTGGCGCAGTCACCGAAATTCAGTCCAGCGGGATGCCGCCCCTTGCCGAAGCAGATAAAGGCCTCGCGTGCCAGGGCAGCCTGCTCTGCGGAAAACGGGACAATCTCCACTCCTGCAGCTTCGTATCAGTTGATCAAGGCCGGTCCACGCGTCTGGAGACGCGCTACGCCCAGCCAGCACCATGCTGGTTTCCAGAAGACTGACGCTGGAGAGCAGGCAGCGATCGGTGTCGACGATCCGGGCGAGGAAATCGTCAGCATCCGGTTCACCACGCAGGATGGCGACCAGAACCGACGTATCAAGGACGATCACGTCGGCAGGCCATTGTTGTCGTAGAGATCCTCATCAGTAAGCGGGGTAGTCCCCTGCAGCCGCGTGGCGCTGGCCCGGCTGATCGCCTGCAGACGGGTCAGGAGCACGGCTTTTTCTGGTCCGATCTGTCGGCGGCGGACCCCATTCGGGATGAATTCCACACCGGCCTGTTCGAGGGCCTGGCGGATGGTATCAGTGGCGAGTGACGCTACGTAACCGGCCGCTCTGGGCCGCCTTGATTATGCGGCCTGTCTGTGCAGTGTATTCACGGGTTTCCAGTTCCATGGCAACAGTTCGTGGAGCCGGTTGATCTTGTGCTCGTTGATACGGGCCAGGACGTCGGCGAGGTAATCGTGCGGATTAAGCCGGGAGAGTTTTGCGCTTTCGATAAGCGTCATGGCATCAGCGATGTTGTCGCCCCCGGTGTCGGATCCGGCAAAGAGATAATTTTTTCGCCCCACGCATACGGGCCGTATGGCGCGTTCGGCAGGATTGTTGTCGATGGCGACACGACCATCTTCGAGGAACAGGGTAAAGGCCTTCCACCGGTTGAGCGCATAACGGATCGCTTTTGCCAGTTCCCCCTTTCCAGGGATACGGGCAAGCTGTGTTTCGCACCATGCGTGGAATGCTGTGACACGGGGGCGGCTTTGTTCCTGTCGGACAGCCAGACGATACGGGGCCGGGTGTCCGGTGATCTGGCGCTCGATATCGTAGAGCTCTCCGATCTGTTCAAGTGCTTCCCTTGCGATTGTCGAATCACTGCCCTTCCAGACATCATGGAAGGCCCGGCGGAGATGAGCCCAGCAGGCCGCTTCGCGCACGTGCACGGTTCCTGTTGCGTCTGGTTTATACAGATCCCTGAACCCGGCGTAGGCGTCAGCCTGCAGAATGCCCCGGAACTGTGCCAGATGGGTCTGGGGATTGATCCCCTTGCGATCGGGAGAGAACCAGTAGCCACGGCGGGCGGATCACTCCCTCCCCATGGGCGGGGATCGCGCAGATAGCTCCAGATCCGCCCTTCCTTCACGCCCCGGGGTTTGCCAGCCTGACGCAGACGGGGGTCAAGAACCTGCATGGGTGTATCATCAGCATGTAGCAGGTCTGCCTTTACGACATCCTGACGGATCAGATCTGTCAGAGGACGCAGAACGGCAACGGCCTGACCACACCAGTCGATCAGGGTTGAACGGGGAATGTCCACACCCTGACGGGCAAAGATCTCATTCTGACGATAAAGCGGAATGTGGTCATCGAATTTCGAGACCAGGATATGGGCTAAAAGCCCGGTGCCAGCCATCCCCCGTGGGACAGGGCGCGACGGTGCTTCAGGCTGCACCAGTGTTTCGCAGTGACGGCAGGATTTCTTCAGCCGTGCCGTTTCGACAACTTTCAGTTTTGCCGCAATAAAGTCCAGTATTTCGGTGACATCTTCGCCTACAAGACGCAGGGGACCGCCACAGGCAGGACAGGCCTCACCTGGGTCGAGAACAATACGCTCCCGTGGTGTCGTGTCAGAAACCTTTGGTTTGCCACGCTGCCGTGGGGGAGAGAGTGCATCATCGCTGACATCATGCTCCCTGATATCAGGAGAAGGATCGGCTGCCGCGATGGCGATTTTTACATCTTCAAGGAGCAGTTCGAGTTGTTCAATCTCACGGTCTATCTTTTCTGAACTGGCCCCGAATTTCTGTTTCTGAAGACGTGCGATCCGGATTTTGAGAGACTGGACAAGAGCTTCATACGCACGAGCTGACGCAGAAAGCCGAGCCACTTCGGTCTGCAGGGAAACAATCATTTCCCTCAGGGTATCCGGATCATCAGGCAGGACCGCAGGTGCAGACGTCATTATGAAAAAATAGCAGAAAACCTAAGAAAATTCAAAATGTTCTGCACTCTCACGCCATAAAAATCAGGCCACGCGAGACGGTGGTGCAGACCAGGAAGGGCGTCTCCACTCCATGCCTTCCCACAGCATGGCCATCTGTGCTGTCGTCAGGCGTGCAACGCCCTCTGCCGGAGACGGCCATGGAAAACGTCCCTTCTCAAGCACCTTGTAATAAAGACAGAACCCCTGACCGTCCCACATCAGAAGCTTGATCCTGTCCCCACGGCGACCACGAAAGGCAAAGAGCGCCCCTGATGTCGGGTTCTGACGCAGCACGTCCTGTGCCAGTGCTGCCAGACCCGATATGCCCTTGCGCATATCGGTCACCCCGCAGGCCAGATAGACACGCACGCCGTTGCCCACGCCAATCATGCCGTCTCCGCAATCCGGATGACCCGGGCCAGAAGATCTTCGGCAGGATGTCCCGTCACCCTGATACTACGGCCATTGCGCAGCACTATGGCCAGTTCGTCAGGATCACCGCCAGATGCCACAGCAGGTGTCGTCACTGAAGCAACAGGAACAAACGCCACAGACTGATCTGGGGAAGATAGTCTTTGACGGAATGACGTCCGCCATTGGTAAAGATGTTGGCGGGTCAGGTCATGTCGACGTGCCACATCCGATACACTTGCTCCATCCACACCAACTTCAGCCAGTATCGCCAGCTTCCGTTCATCCGACCAGCGGCGGCGGCGTTCAACGCCAATCAGGATTTCCTGGGTCATTCTTACCTCTCAAATGACGTCAATAACGACGTCGTTAACGACGGTAAGTTACCAGTCACAATCCTCAATCATAAGGCGGCCTCAAACGGCCGGTTACGACGCTACGCGGATTGCCGTGCGAGGTGATTCCAGGCGGCGGATGGTGACGACCGAAACGTGAGCACGTCTGGCCAGCTCCTCCTGGGGAAGATGGAGCAGGGCTCGGGCCGCGCGGATCTGGTCAGATGTCACATTCATGATTATTATATATCATAATGATATCTTCCAATCAATGCTGCTGTTGCAGGAGCATTGGTCTGTATAGCGATCCCCGTTGAGACCGGGTGCTGACAGCGATGCCCTTTTGTGGCAGTGGGTCGGGTGGCCGCAGAGGACGTGAACGCAAAAGCCCTTCACGCCCCGAACCTGTCCGGTAATATGGATTACCGGACAGACTATAATTTCTATTCTCGCGAAGCTAATTCAGAGACGAGCGATAATATTTTATCTATTTTTTTGTCTCGATCTGAAACGCTTGATTTGAAACGATTAATTTCAGACCGATCAAAGTCCGGATGAATTCTGATACCAATAATGGCATCTTCATATTCATCTGCACTAACAATAAATCGCTGATCATTTACTCTCATAAGAGCAATAATGGCGTTCCAAGATGCGCTCTTTCTAATGTCTTCAAAAAAAACATCAGTGGCATCTTCGTATAATTCGTCATCGGAGAATGTAAGGTTTTCTACCAAATATCGTGGCATATCAGACGACGCGCCAAGACAAATTGATAAGCTATCTTCATGTATTTTCTTGCATATACTTTCAGAGGCTCTCCGAAAAGCATCTGTAGTGAGAAATGCGCCATCAGTAAGGTTAGCAGTTATTTCATCGGCTTTTTTGCGTGCCATAAAGGTCTCCATATTGCGTATGCCAATGTTATATATGGCGTACGCCAATTGGTAAATGGTGTACGCCAAAATTTCTGAATTTCGTTGTATGAAAAAATTTGTACGGGCTATTTGTTACACTATGGGTAATAGTGTAACAGGCCAAACCTGAAACCGGCCGGCCTGTCCCGCGATTGCGGCGGTTTTCCTGTCCGGGGCGGGGGACATGTGTTACACTTTTCGGGATCATATGCCCAAACGCATCCCGAAGGCCCCAGTCCGGCCGCCTTGCCAGCTGTCGCTGTTCCCCGAAACGGCGGCGCTGGTGCGCGTGGATCCGGCCGCCAACTGCTGGCGCTTCTACCATCTGTCACTGCAGCCCGACCTGTTCGGCGGCACCGCCTGGTGCGGCAGTGGGGGCGGATCGGGACGGCCGGCCGGCAGGTCTGCGAACTGCGTGGCGATGCCG
>NZ_BAIO01000088.1 GCF_000613305.1 Komagataeibacter kakiaceti JCM 25156 | reverse complement strand
CGGCACCAATCACGTCCGCCGCCGCGATCGCCAGATAACGTGCCAGAAGCCGTACGTTTTCCGTGCGGTCGGCATATTTCAGCGGCAGGATCAGGCGGCGCGGCATCTCGTCATACACCATGGCCGCCCGGCCCTGTCGCCATGGCGGCGGATTTTCGGTGCAGGGCGCGCAGGTCATGGTGGCGCCACCCGCCGCGTGTGATGTAAAGGGCTGGGCGCAGCGGCGGCAGCATGGCGCGGTGATGAGCTGCAACCGGTTCACGCACGGTGCGCAGAGATGATCCGCCTGTGTCACCGCCGCGCCACAGCCGGGACAGTGTGGCGGAAACAGCGTATCAAGCACCCACGCGCCCACGTGCCGCCACCAGGGGGATGAGGTGTATGGGGTCATGTATTCACACGATCGTGGGGTTGGCATGGATGCCGCGCGGGGGCACACAGCGGGGATGAGCATGGAAGTGCCGCAGATATTCGACCGGCGGATCGTTCGCCTGCACCGCGACCGGGCCGCGCCAGCGCTCGATCAGGTCCGCCCGGTGCTGGAGGAGGCCGCCAGCCGCCTGCTTGAGCGGCTGGATGACGTGACGCGGGTTTTCGGCACCGCGCTGGATATTGGCGGGCGTGGCGTGGTCGCGCCCCTGCTGCGCGCACGCGGCATCGATACCGTGGTGGGCGACCTGTCGCCACGCATCTGCGCGCTTGATGGTGGACCGGCCGTGTGCATGGACGGGGAATGGCTGCCCTTCGCACCCCATAGTTTTGATCTCGTGGTGGCCAGTCTGTCGCTGCACTGGGTCAATGACCTGCCGGGGCTGCTGGCGCAGGTGCGGCGTATTCTGGTGCCCGATGGGCTGTTTCTGGCCTGCATGCCGGTACTGCCGACGCTGGCGGGCCTGCGCCAGGCGTTGATGGAGGCCGAGATGGCCCGCCATGGCGGGGTTTCGCCACGGGTCTCGCCCTTTCCGGGGTTGCGGGACTGTGCGTCCCTGCTGCAACGCGCGGGGTTTGCGCTGCCGGTGGCGGACGGGGATGTAATCCATCTGTCCTACCGGACCCCCATGGGCCTGCTGGCCGACCTGCGCCATGCGGGTGAGACGAACGCGCTGCACCAGCGCACGCGCACCATGACATCCCCCGGCCTGATAGCCGACGCCATGAGCCGCCTGCCGCGTGATGGGGAAGACGCCATCGCGCAGGATCTGCATATCGCCATCATGACGGGCTGGTCCCCCGCCCCCACCCAGCAGCAGCCCCTGAAGCCGGGGCAGTTTGACGTAAGCCTGGAAGACATGCTGCGCGGCCCGCAGCCGACCTAGCCCCCCGTGACATTCATATGCCGGGTGACCCGGGCGGGATCATCCGCGCCACGACCGATCAGGAAATCATGACCGCGTGGCTTGCGCAGGATGGCGGCGCGGACATGCTCCATCATGGCCCTGTCATCCGCGCCGTCGCGCAGGGGTTCGCGCAGGTCGGTCGCGCCCTCATGGCCAAGGCAGGTGTAAAGCCTGCCCGTGCAGGACAGGCGCACGCGGTTGCAGCTTTCACAGAAATTATGGGTCATGGGGGTGATGAAGCCGATCCGGCGTCCGGTCTCGGCAATGCGGACATAGCGCGCGGGGCCGCCGGTGCGGAAGTCGATCGGCTCCAGCGTCCAGCGCTGGGACAACTGGCGGCGCACATCCATTAACGGCAGGTAACGGTCGGTCCTGTCCTCGCCCGTCTCGCCCATGGGCATGGTCTCGATCAGGCACAGATCCGCGCCAATCTCGCCGCACCAGGCGATCATGGTATCGAATTCGTCATCATTCAGCCCGGCCATGGCCACGGTGTTGATGCGTATGGCCAGTCCCGCCTCCCGCGCAGCGCGGATCCCCTCCAGCGTGCGGGTCAGGTTCCCCCGCCGCGTAATGCGGGCGAAGCGGGCGGGATCGAGCGAATCAAGGCTGACATTGATGCGGCGGACCCCGCATGCGCGCAGTTCGGCCGCGAATTCGGCCAGCCTGCTGCCATTGGTGGTCAGGGTAAGTTCATCCAGCCCCGCCTGGCCTTCGGGCCGGTTGAGCCAGCCGCCCATGGCGCGGAAAAAGGTCATGACATCACGCCGGACCAGCGGCTCCCCCCCCGTTACCCGCAAACGGCGCACGCCATGGCGGATGAACGCGCCGCACAGCCGTTCCATCTCGTCAAAGGACAGGATTTCCGCCTTGGGCAGGAAGGTCATCTCTTCCGCCATGCAGTACAGGCAGCGCATGTCGCACCGGTCGGTAACCGAAACGCGCAGATAGGTCAGCAGGCGACCGTAGGAATCGGGAAGTGGGGAAGAGTGCATGCCGCCCCCTATGACAGTACGGTCAGATGCACGACCGTGGCGTCAACCAGGATCTTGCCCGCATGGGGGAAGTTGACCGTAACCCGCGCGCCTATGGCGGACTGGACCTGTCCCTCCCCCATTCCGGATGGTCGGGGTGGCGGACAAATTGCCCCGGCACGAGAAAGGAACGAAAGGGAAGAGTCGCCATTAATGCTGCAATGATCCTGCATTGTGGTCCTGTCTGGCATATCGGACCGGAGAGGGGTTTATTAAACCCCCCGCTGAGCTATTCAACAAAAAAATGGGCGCGGCCCGGCCCATGCCGGAAGCCTGTGGCATGCGGTGTCTTTTACGCGCCCGACCCGGCGGCCGCGAAATCCGGGGCGCGCACGCCGCAGTGTTCCAGCTGGGCGCGAAGCTCCGCCTGCAGCCGTTCCAGCCCTGCATGGGTCTGCGATTCCACCCGCGCCACAAGAACCGCCTGCGTGTTGGATGCGCGCAGCAGCCACCATCCATCCGGCGTGGTCACGCGCACCCCGTCGATGCGTGAGACCGTCGCCCCGCTTTTTTCCAGCCGGGCCGCGACTTCGGCAATCACGTCGAATTTGCGGGTGTCGGCACATTCGAAACGCAGTTCCGGGGTGGAAATGGTTTCAGGCAGCGCAAGGCGGACATCGGATAGCGGACCATCAAGGCGCGAGACGATCTCCAGCAGCCGGAGCGCGGTGTAAAGCGCATCGTCAAAGCCGTACCATCTATCGGCAAAGAAGACATGCCCCGTCATCTCGCCCGCCAGCGGCGCGCCGGTTTCCGCCATTTTTGTCTTGATCAGCGAGTGGCCCGTCTTCCACATGAGCGGCTGGCCACCCGCGCGGCCAATTTCGTCAAACAGGGTCTGGCTGGCCTTGATGTCCGCGATCACGGTGGCGCCGGGGTGGTCGCGCAGGACATCGCGCGCCAGCACGATCAGCAACTGGTCGCCCCACAGGATGCCGCCGGTATTGTCCACCACGCCGATGCGGTCGGCATCCCCGTCGAAGGCGATGCCCAGATCGGCCCCGTCCGCGCGTACGGTGGCGATAAGCTGCCGGAGGTTGGCGGGTACGGTCGGGTCGGGATGGTGGGCGGGAAAGTGGCCATCGATGCGAGCATTGAGCACGCGGTGCTGGCCCGGCAGTCTTTTCACCAGCAGGGACAGGATATCGCCCGCCGCGCCATTGCCGTTATCCCACACCACGTCGAGCGGGCGGCCTGTTCCATCGTAATCACGCAGCAGGCGGTCCACATAGGCGGGCCGGATATCCACGTCACGCACGGCGCCCGCTTTTTCCACCACCACGTCACCCTTCGCGGCCATCTGGCCCAGATGGCGGATCCGGTCGCCAAAGAACGGCCTGTTGGCCAGCATCATCTTGAAGCCGTTATGGTCGGGCGGGTTGTGGCTGCCCGTCACCATCACCGCGCCATCCGCCTCCAGCTCGGCGGATGCGAAATACAGCATCGGCGTCGGGCCGCACCCTATGCGCAGCACCTCCATGCCCGACGCGACCGCGCCGGACACCAGCGCGTGTTCAAGCATGGGGGAGGACAGGCGTCCGTCATAACCGATGACGATGCGCCGCCCCCCTGCCCGCGCCACGATACTGCCGAAGGTGCGGCCGATGGCGTAGGCGTCTTCCCCCGTCAGCGTCTGGCCGACAATGCCGCGAATGTCGTATTCGCGCAGGCTGGTCGGGTCGAAGCGGTGGGTGAAGGTCATTTATATTTCTGCAGGAATCCCCGCACGTCGTCCGCCAGATCCGCGCGTTCCAGCGCAAAGGCGATCTGGCCTCCAGAAAGCCGATCTTGCTGCCGCAGTCGAAGCGCCTGCCTTCGTAGCGGTAGCCATGGAACGGCACCTCGCCAATGGTCTTGGCCATGGCGTCCGTCAACTGGATCTCGCCACCCGCGCCCTTTTCCAGCCGGGCAAGGTATTTGAGCACATCCGCCGTCAGCACATAGCGCCCGATGACGGACAGGTTGGACGGGGCGTCTTCCGGGGCGGGCTTTTCAACCAGTCCCTTGACCTCGACCATCCGGCCATCATCCGAACCGACATCCAGGATGCCGTAGCTGCTGGTCTGTTCGCGCGGCACTTCGGTCACGGCCAGCACGTTGCCGCCCGTCTGGTTATAGACCTGCGCAAGCTGGGCGATGCAGGCGGTCTTGCTCAGCACGATGTCATCGGGCAGCAGGATGGCGAACGGATCATTGCCGATGAACTCGCGCGCGCACCAGATGGCGTGGCCCAGCCCCAGCGGTTCCTGCTGGCGGACGGACATCATGGAGCCGGGCACGACGCGGGTCGCTTCCAGCGCCTTGAGCGCGGCTGTCTTGTTGCGGGCCTTCAGCGTGTCTTCAAGTTCGTGGCAGATATCGAAATAATCGATCAGGGAGTCCTTGCCCCGGCTGGAAACAAGGCAGAATTCCTCGATCCCCGCCTCGCGCGCCTCATCGATTGCATATTGGATCAGCGGGCGATCAACGACCGGGAGCATTTCCTTGGGCATCGACTTCGTCGCGGGGAGAAAGCGTGTTCCCAGACCGGCAACCGGCAATACGGCTTTTTTAAGGGGCTTAATCACTAATTATCTACCTCAACGTACGAATCAGGAACAGGCCATGCGGACCATACCAACCAGGCGCCGGACCTCATATTGAAACCGGATGGGGATGTGTTGCCATATGGTAATAAAAATAGTGCATTTTATCATGGTCATAACCGGGCGTCATGACCAGTTCTGATTTAAATCACGTTTCTCATGCCATGCCAGTACGCGCGGAGAATCCGACATTTTTTGTAACCTTCCTCCTGGCGCGCGGGTTGAAGAATGGTCTGCGAAAATCCTGTGGTAACGAAATATCTACAGCAATTCTGTGCGAAGATAATATGACCTTTTTATGACATCCACCACCACGCTCCCGGCGGGCCTGCCGGGCGGGAGCCATGCGCCGCCACGATGGCTTGGCCATGGCCTGAACGCACGAACGCAGCCCCATGGGGGCTGTTTCCGTCCGTTTTCGGTTTTTTTTGAAAAAAACTGGTGCGGCCAAGAAGACTCGAACTTCCACGGGGTTGCCCCCACAAGCACCTCAAGCTTGCGCGTCTACCATTCCGCCATGGCCGCAACGTGACAACGATGATCGACTGGGCGATACCGTCATGACTATGAAGGGGCGTATAACCGATGGATGACGAGCGGGCAATGACTGAAAACAAGTTTTTATGGAACAGGGCGCCAGATCTGGTCCCCTACCCCGCCGCACTGGCGGAAATGGAGGCCCAGGCCCGGGGAATTCGGGCGGGCACCCACCCCGAGCGCGTGTGGCTGCTGGAGCATCCGCCCACCTATACCGCCGGGACATCGGCAAAGGACTCGGATCTGTTCAATCCGCGTGGCTATCCGACCTATCCGGCGGGGCGTGGCGGGCAGTGGACCTATCACGGGCCGGGGCAGCGTGTGGCCTATGTCATGCTCGATCTGGCGAAGGCGCATGGCCTCTCCCCCGCGCGGGACCTGCGGGCCTACGTACATACACTGGAGGAATGGCTGATCCGCACGCTCGCGCGCTTCGGGGTGGCGGGTGAACGCCGCGCGGACCGTATTGGCGTGTGGGTGGTCGATCCCGCTACCGGGCGGGAGGAAAAGATCGCGGCCCTCGGCGTGCGGGTTTCACGCTGGGTAAGCTGGCATGGAATCGCGATCAACGTGACTCCCGACCTGAGCGATTTTGGGGGAATCGTGCCCTGCGGCATCAGCGAATACGGCGTGACCAGCCTGGCGAAGCTGGGCAGGCAGGTGGACATGGCAGAGGTGGACGCCGGCCTGGCCGCCACGTGGCCGGAATGTTTCGGCCCGATTCCCGGCGCGCGGGCCTGACGCGCGCCGGTCAGGCGCTCAGTCGGTGGGGGAGAGGGTAAACAGCGCGTCAGGCCAGCTTTCACCGCTGGCCGCCGCATCCGTCAGGTCAAGGCGGATATGCTGGCGCTCCACATCCGTCATCTCGATCACCAGCAGCGACAGCCTGCCCCCGATGTCCGAAAAGCCAAGGGTCAGGATGCCCTGTGACGCGCTGTCCGCCCGCGCCAGCGAGACCTGGAGGCTGTTGGTTCCGTGCTGCACGGCCGTCACCACGATCTGGCCTGACAGATGCACCGGCTGGTTCAGCAGCAGGCCCAGCGGCTGGCGGCCAAGCGACATGCGGGTTACCGATTCGCGCCGGTGGTCCACGAACAGCAGGTGCCCGTTGGCCGCCACCAGCTTCATCGGCCCCGGCGTGGTGTAATCCAGCCGCAGGCGGCCCGGATCATAACGCAGCACGCCCTGTCCCTTGCCGCCATCGGGCCATGTCTGCACGAAATCGGCCTTCAGCCCGCGCGCGGTGTTGAGATAGGTTTCAACCCGCTCGATCTCGCCATGCTGGTCCAGCGCCTCACGCGCGGGCACACCGGCGCAGGCGGCTAGCAGGGTCAGCATCCCCCCCATCATCAGCCGCCGCGTGGCGAAGGGAAAGCCCGGCTTCATGCGGCGGCGATCCGGGCCTGTTCCTCGGGCGTGCGCAGCACGAGCGAGAGGGCGTGCATCCCGCCGGCGAACTCACCGGCCAGCAGGTCATGCACCGTGCGCGAACGCTGCACGCGGTTCACCCCGGCGAAGGCGGGGCTGACAATCAGCACGTTGTAATGGCTTTCCCCCGCCTGCACGCCGTTGTCGCGCACATGGACGTGGTGCGCGTGGCGGGCGCTGTCATCGTGGATATGGAGTTCCACTGGGGCGAGGTGTTCGCGTATGATGCTTTCGATCCGTCCGGCCCGGCCGGTTGTCTGCTGTTTCATTGGCGGCTCCATGATAGCGGGATCATTACATTGCACAGCTTCGCTCTTGCACGAAGCATGAACAGGCGCACATAACGATTATGATGAAGAGAAGGAACACCCGCCACCGCGCCTTTGACCCCGATCCCGACGCGCCGGATCGTTGCTGTGACATGCATGACTGCGGCCAGCCCGCGGGTTACCGCGCCCCGCGTTCGCGCGATGCGCTGAACTCGTATTTCTGGTTCTGCCTTGAACACGTACGCGAGTACAATTCCCGTTGGGACTATTATCGCGGCATGTCGCCGGGCCAGATCGAGGCGCATATCCGTGCCGACGTGTCATGGAACCGGCCCTCCTGGAAACTGGGGCAGGGCAATGCCGGTCAGGCCTTCAGCGAGGAGGAAGTGCTTGATCCGCTCGACCTGCGTCAAGGGGCGGCGGCGCTGCCCGCCGCCAGCGCG
>NZ_BAIO01000089.1 GCF_000613305.1 Komagataeibacter kakiaceti JCM 25156 | reverse complement strand
TGCCAAAGCCGATGGCGATGGGCAGGTCAGTGGCCCGGCGCAGGCGCGGCAGGGCGTGGGCCAGTTCATCGGTGCTGGCGGTGCGCGTGCCGGTTACGCCGGTAATGCTGACATAATACACGAACCCCGACGCGCCATTGAAGACCACCGGCAGCCGGTCATCGGGCGTGGTGGGGGCGACAAGGCGGATGATGTCCAGCCCCGCCCGTGCGGCGGGGGCGCTGAGCAGATCCGCTTCCTCGGGCGGGAGATCGACCACGATCAGCCATCCACGCCCGCCTTTTTCGCATCGGCGCAGAAGCGGTCCGGCCCGTAGGCCTCGATCGGGTTGGTATAGCCCATGAGGATGATCGGGGTCTCGTCATCATCCGCGCGGAAGGCCGTGACCATTTCCAGCACGCGCTTCATGCTGGACCCGGCCTTCAGCCCGCGCAGGGCCGCCTTCTGTATGGTCGGGCCATCGGCTGACGGATCGGAGAAAGGCACGCCCACCTCGATCAGGTCGGCGCCCGCGCCCGGCATGCCGCGCAGGATCGCGAGTGCCGTGTCGTAATCCGGGTCGCAGGCTTCGACATACGGGATCAGGGCGCCACGGCCCTGCTGGCGCAGGCTGGCGAAGCGGCGGGCGATGCGGCTCACAGTTTCACTCCCAGATGTTCGGCAACCGTGAAGATGTCCTTATCCCCCCGGCCGGAAATGTTGACGACCACGATCGCGTCCTTCGGCATGTCGGGCGCGATCTTGGCGGCATAGGCGATGGCGTGCGCGCTTTCCAGCGCGGGAATGATCCCTTCGGTGCGGGTGCAGAGCTGGAAGGCGTCCAGCGCTTCCTGATCGGTGGCGCCCACGTATTCCGCGCGGCCTATGTCACTGAGCATGAATGCTCGGGGCCGACGCCGGGGTAGTCGAGGCCCGCGCTGATGGAATGGGCTTCCGTGATCTGGCCATCCGCGTCCTGCAGCAGGTAGGTGCGGTTGCCATGCAGCACGCCGGGCCTGCCGCGCTCGATGGAGGCGGCGGTGCGCCCGCTGTCCAGCCCCAGCCCTGCCGCTTCCACCCCGATCAGGCGTACCTGGGGGTCGTCAAGGAAGGGATGGAAGATGCCCATCGCATTCGATCCACCGCCGATCGCGGCCACGATCGTATCGGGCAGGCGACCTTCGGCGGCGAGGATCTGCTCTTTCGTTTCCACCCCGATCACGGACTGGAAGTCACGCACCATCTGCGGGTAGGGGTGCGGCCCCGCCACCGTGCCGACAAGGAAGTAGGTGTCATGCACGTTGGTGACCCAGTCGCGCATGGCTTCGTTCATCGCATCCTTGAGCGTGCCCGCGCCTGCCGTGACGGGCACGACCTCCGCCCCCAGCAGCCGCATGCGGAAGACGTTGGGCTTCTGCCGCTCCACATCGGTGGCCCCCATGTAGATCGCGCATTTCATGCCGAACAGCGCGCAGACCGTGGCGGTGGCCACACCGTGCTGGCCAGCCCCCGTCTCGGCCACGATGCGGGTGCGGCCCATGCGGCGGGCCAGCAGGATCTGCCCCATGACGTTGTTGAGCTTGTGGGAGCCGGTGTGGTTCAGCTCCTCGCGCTTCATGTAGATTTTCGCGCCGCCAAGCTGTTCGGTCATGCGGCGCGCGAACCACAGTGGGCTGGGACGGCCGACGTAATCCTTGAGGTAATAATCCAGTTCGCGCCGGAATTCGGGGTCCGCCTGCGCGGCCCTGTACGCGCCGTCCAGCTCCAGCAGGAGCGGCATCAGGGTTTCAGCGACGAAACGGCCGCCAAAAATTCCAAAACGGCCGCGGCCGTCGGGGCCGCTGCGCAGGCTGTTGGCGCCTGCCTGTGTGTCTGTTGCGCTCAACTTCGCTACTCCGCAAGAATAGGTGCGTGGCTCACTGCTGTACTCATGCAGCCATTCCGGGCCGCGTGTAGGGCGGTTCTGGACCGGATGGCGGCAAAATACCAGCCCCCGGCGCAGCGTGCGCGTGTCATGATTTGACATGTTTGCTGGCGCATGATGGATGGACACGGATCAGGAACGAAAGAAAGACGGCTCATGTTTCTAGCGCACCGCCCCGGGGCTCCGGCCAGAAGTGTGACCATAGCGGAGGACGCGGCAGGCGCCGCGTGGCTGGATCTGCTCAATCCCACGGCGGATGAGGAGGCCCTGGCCGCGCAGGTGACGGGCCAGCGGATTCCCACCCGCGCCCAGCTTGACGAGATCGAGAGTTCCTCGCGCCTGTTCATGGAGGATGACGCCGTTTATCTTTCCACGCCGCTGGTGCGCAAGACGCCGGATGATTTTTTCGTCTCCCCCGTGGGGTTCGTGCTGATGCATGAGCGGATCCTGACCATCCGTTTCACCGGTTTCAGCGCGTTTGACGTGGTGGCCCGGCAGGTGGCGGGCCAGGGCGCCCTGACCGCCAACGAGGCGGCGATCATGCTGCTTGAGGCGATCGTGGACCGCCTGGCGGATATTCTCGAACATCTGGGGCAGTCGCTCGATGTCATGTCGCGCGACGTGTTCCAGTCCGAGGAGCCGGGACAGGCGCAGGCGGGCACGCTGCTGCGCAACATGCTGCGCCGGGTGGGCCGGTCGGGCGATCTGGGGTCATCGGTCAGGGACAGCCTGCTGGGGCTTGAGCGCATTTCCATCTTCCTGGGCGAGAACAAGCGCCATGACCTGTCCGAGCAGCTTCAGGCGCGGCTGGGCACGGTGGAGCGCGATATCCGCTCCCTGAACGACTTCGTGTCGCAGACGGCCAACAAGGTCCAGTTCCTGCTGGACGCGACACTGGGCTTTATCAGCATCGAACAGAATAACGGCATGAAGATACTGACCGTGGTCAGCTTTATTGGCGTGGCCCCGACGCTGGTGGCGGGCATCTATGGCATGAATTTTCATGACATACCGGAACTGAACTGGAAATATGGTTACTGGTATTCCCTCGTGCTCATGGCGGCGACCGTCATATTGCCCCTGATCTGGTTCTGGCGGCGCGGGTGGCTGGGCAAATAGGGCGCGGACGTGGCGCGGACGGGCGTTTCATGACCGGTCCCGGCCGCGTGGCGGCACGCCGTGGCGCAGGTCAGGCTTGACGCCGGGGCGGATTTGGCATAAGGTGGCGCTGTTCCGGAAGGTCTTCGCACCTGTCCGGATTCCCCGCCTTATCAGTCAAGCAGCATCAACCGTTTCGTAAGAACATGGTCAGGGGCCGCGCCCCGCGCACCCTGTCAACGTGATTGCTGGCTTTACTTTTCCCTCCGTGAACTGCCCACTTATAGGCATATCCTGCATGCAACTCGCCGAACTCAAGGCCAAATCCCCAGCAGACCTTCTGGCTTATGCTGAAAGTCTGAACATTGAAAACGCATCATCCCTTCGCAAGCAGGAGTTGATGTTCACGATCCTCAAGACCCTGGCCGATAATGACCAGGCCATCTATGGGGACGGTACGCTTGAAATCCTGTCCGATGGATTTGGCTTCCTCCGCTCGCCCGAGGCCAATTACCTGCCCGGCCCGGATGACATCTATATTTCCCCCAGCCAGGTCCGCCGCTTCGGGCTGCGCACCGGCGATACGGTGGAAGGCCAGATCCGGGCCCCGCGCGATGGTGAGCGGTATTTCGCCCTGCTCAAGGTCAACGCGATCAATTTCGAGCCGCCCGAGGCGGTGCGCCAGCGGATCAACTTCGACAACCTGACCCCCCTGTACCCCGAACGCCGGTTGCAGATGGAGGTCGAGAACTCCGCCGTGGGCGGGGTGGCCGAGCCGCCCGCCAATGGCAAGGGGAAGGGCAAGACCCCGAACCGCGACTTTACTTCCCGTGTGATTGACCTGGTCTCGCCCATCGGTATGGGCCAGCGCGCCCTGATCGTGGCGCCGCCGCGCACCGGCAAGACCGTGATGCTGCAGAGCATCGCCTCCTCCATCGCCGCCAACCACCCCGAAGTCTTCCTGATCGTGCTGCTGATTGACGAGCGGCCGGAAGAAGTGACCGACATGGCGCGTTCGGTGCGTGGGGAAGTGGTTTCCTCCACCTTTGACGAGCCGGCCACACGGCACGTACAGGTGACGGAAATGGTGCTGGAAAAGGCCAAGCGGCTGGTTGAGCACAAGCGCGATGTGGTGATCCTGCTGGATTCGATCACGCGTCTGGCCCGCGCCTACAACACCGTCGTGCCATCATCGGGCAAGGTGCTGACCGGTGGCGTGGACGCCAATGCGCTGCAGCGCCCCAAGCGCTTCTTCGGCGCGGCCCGCAATATCGAGGAAGGCGGCTCGCTGACCATCATCGCGACCGCGCTGATCGATACCGGCAGCCGCATGGATGAAGTCATTTTTGAAGAGTTCAAGGGCACCGGCAACTCGGAACTGATCCTTGACCGCAAGCTGGCGGACAAGCGTACGTTCCCGGCCATCGACATCACCAAGAGCGGCACCCGTAAGGAAGAACTGCTGGTTGACCGGGCCGACCTGGCCAAGATGTGGGTCCTGCGCCGTATCCTTGCCCCCATGGGCACCATGGATGCGATGGACTTCCTGCTGGACAAGCTCAAATACAGCAAGACCAATCACGACTTCTTCGACGCGATGAATACCTGACCGGATTATCCGTAATCCCGAACGTGAAAAACCCCGGCTTTTATAGGTCGGGGTTTTTTATTGCCGGAAGTACCGGGTGCGGCCCGTTTCAGGGCAGCAGGATGGTGCTGCCTGTGGTCTTGCGGGATTCAAGTGCGATATGGGCCTGCGCGGCGTCGCGTAGTGCGAATCGCTGGCCGATATGTGGCTTGAGCACATCCTTTCTGACCAGGGAGAAGACTTCCTTCGCCGCATGCAGCAGGGCGGTCCGTCTGGCGATATAGGTCATGAGCAGCGGGCGGGTGAGATACAGGCTGCCATGGCTGGCCAGCGTGCCGACATCCACGCCGGTCACGGGGCCTGAAGCATTGCCATAGCTGACCATAAGCCCCCGTGGCGCGAGACAGGACAGGCTGGTTTCGAACGTGGCCTTGCCGATGCTGTCATAAACGACGGGCAGCATCCGGCCTTCCGTCAGGTCGCGGACCTGTTCCGTAAGGCGGTCCGTGCCGATAATGACATGTGCGGCGCCATTGGCCTGCGCCAGCCGGGCTTTTTCAGCGGTCGAGACAACACCGATGACATGCGCGCCCAGATGCTGCGCCCACTGGCACATGAGAAGCCCCACGCCCCCCGCCGCCGCATAGACCAGTATGTCGTCACCGGGTTGCACGCGATAGACTTCGCGCAGCAGCATGTGGGCGCTCATCCCGCGCAGCATGATGGCGGCGGCGGTATCGGATGGAATGTCATCGGGCAGGGCGACCACCCTGTCGGCGGCAATGGTCCGGAATGTTGCGTAGCTGCCCGGTACGCCGGCATAGGCTACACGCATGCCGGGGCTGAGATCCTGCACGTCGGGGCCGACCGCCGTGACGGTGCCCGCGCCCTCCATGCCGGGTATGGCGGGGAGGGAGGGGAATTTGTACAGGCCGCTGCGGAAATAGGTATCAATGAAATTGACCCCGATCGCATCGTGTCGCAGCACGATCTCGCCCGCAGCCGGGGTGGGAACGGGCAGCGTTTCCGTGCGGAGCACATCGGGGCCGCCATAGTCGTGAACGCGGATGACAGTATTCATGGCTTGTCTTCCCTTGAGCGTTACGGGATTGCCCGGGTCAGGGCGTGGTGGTGGACAGTGCCTCCAGATCGCGCAGGAACAGCCGGTCGCGCGCGCCTTCATCACCGGGATAGGTGTCCGGGTCGTAGTCGGGGCAGTCGGTGAAATCGATGCGGTGGCAGGGGATGAGAATGGGAATGGGGTTTTCCACGCAGGCGCTGACAATGCTTTCGGGCGCGATCCCGGCCTGCGCCGCCGCATCTTTCCAGTGAACCTGACGGCTACGGGAATGGTCAGCATGAAGCGCCATGCGGCAAGCTGGTCATCGCTGCCATAGGGGGCGAGGGGGAGATCGCAAAGTGCTGTCGCGCCATCGAAATAGGCATCCAGCCAGGCGCGCGCGGCCAGCAGCACGGGGGTCTGTTCCTGATCACGCCCCCAGCCCCAGTCGAGCGCCACGATCCGCTCATCTTCGGTCGAGACCGTAAGTGGCGCCAGTGGCGAGTGCATTGAAAGTTGTGGCATGAGTCACCTTGATCAGGACAAAGAGGTGAAGGATAACGCCGTTCCCGGAGCGGACAAAATGATGATGGCGGTAACGGAGATGTTTATGCAGGAAAGTGATGGGCATCCTCCGGTCATTTTCGCCCTGGCCAGCGGCCTGTCACGCGCCGCCATCGCGGTCATGCGGCTGAGTGGGGCGGGGTGCGGCAGGATTGTGGAAAGCCTGTGCGGGCGTCTGCCCGCGCCACGTCGGGCCTCCCTTCGTGGCCTGTGGCGGCGCGACGGGGCGGAGCCGGTATTGCTGGACCGGGCGCTGGTGCTGTGGTTTCCCGGCCCGGACAGTTATACTGGCGAGGATAGCGCGGAGCTGCACCTGCATGCGGGGCCTGCCGTCATCAACGCCGTGGCCGACGCGCTGGTCGCCCTTGGAGCCCGCCCGGCGGAACCGGGGGAGTTCAGCCGCCGGGCATTTACCCATGGGCGGATGGATCTCATGCAGGCGGAGGGGATAGCCGACCTGATCGACGCCGAGACCGAGGCCCAGCGGCGTCAGGCCCTGGCGCAGGTCGATGGGGCGCAGAGCCGCCTGTACCAGCAATGGGCAGACCGGCTGCGCGTGCTGCTGGCGCATCAGGAAGCCCTGATCGACTTCCCCGATGAGGAACTGCCCCCCGAGGTCGAACAGGGCCTGGTTGACGGATTGCGCGAACTGCATACGACGATGCACGCCAGCCTGGCGGAAGGGGCCGGGGCCGAGCGGCTGCGCCGGGGGCTGGTCTTCGCCATTGTGGGAGAGCCGAATGTTGGCAAGTCCAGCCTGCTCAATGCGCTGGCCGGACGGGATGCGGCGATCGTGTCCGCCCGCGCGGGCACGACGCGCGATGCGATCGAGGCCAGGGTCGTGCTGGGGGATGTGCCGGTCACGCTGGTCGATACCGCCGGCCTGCGCAAAACCGATGACGAGATCGAGGCCGAGGGGGTGCGGCGTTCACTGTTTCACGTGAAACAGGCGGATTGCGTCGTGCAGGTATTCGCAGGCGAAGATGTGCCCCCACGGCTGGAAGGGGATGGCCTGCTGGTCTGCAACAAGATAGATCTGCATTCCGCGCCGGAGGGGGCTATTGGTGTGAGTGTACTCACCCATGCGGGCATGGATGTGCTAAGGGATGCCCTGGTCACGCGCGCACGGGCGCTGACCGCGGGGCGGGCGAACGCGCCTTTCACCCGTGCGCGGCACCGTGCCGCCCTGGAGGAGACGGTGCATCATATCGGGCGCGCGCTTGATATGGACTGGCCTGAAATGCGCGGGGAGGAAATGCGGCTTGCCATGCGCGCGCTGGGGCGGCTGACAGGCGCAGTTGATGTGGAGGCCCTTCTGGATACCGTGTTTGGCCAGTTCTGTATTGGCAAATAGGAAAGGCGCAGGATGAACCGCGCATATGATGTGATCGTTGTTGGTGGGGG
>NZ_BAIO01000090.1 GCF_000613305.1 Komagataeibacter kakiaceti JCM 25156 | reverse complement strand
ACTGGTGGGGGAGACCAGCGATGCCCTCAAGACGATCATCAGCGATGTGGGGGAGATCAACGAGCATATCTCCGTGATCGTGGAAGCCTCGCAGGAGCAGGCCGCCGCCTTGCAGGATGTCAACTCGGCGGTCAGCGCCATTGATCACAATACGCAGCAGAACGCCGCCATGGTCGAACAGACCTCCGCCGCAGGCCGGAGCCTGGCCGATGAGGCCGAACAGCTGAACGCCCTGCTGTCCTCCTTCCAGCTTGGGGGGGAGAGCGCGGCGAACATGATGGTGCAACCCAACGCGGCGTATCATGATGAAGAGACGTCGGCCAATGCCTCGCAGCTTCAGCTTGAACCCACGGTGGATGCCTGACGGGTTATACGCTCGGGTATGATACAGCCCGGAATGGGTGGGATGATCGCTGCCCTTAAATCATATCCCCTGGGTCAGCGGCATTCAGGGGGGGGCACCTATTGATTCCTTTTTTCCGGTGTTGGAAGGACGACGCGGAATCTCCGCGTCATCATCTGTGGGGCTGATTTAACGGACTTTGAGAAATCAGTGGTCCTGCCGGTTGTGTCCTTCTGATACCGGAGAGCGGCAGGCGGCCCGGTCAGGATGGGTAAGGGACTGTCTGAAAAGCCAGTCCACGGAATGTCCTGTAATCATAAGGAAGTTTTTGGTGAAGCTTTTTTCAGGAAGCTTCAGGAAACGTCGCCTTTTTGAAAAAAGGCGATACCCAAAAACTTTGATATTTTCCTGTCAGTATACTGGAGAGCCGTCATTCCATCTGGTGGCGTCCGTGTTTACGCCAGTCATGAAATACAGATGTAGAGATTGTCCTTGCATCTGGTCCGGGGGCATCAGGCTCATGTTGACATGGTTGAGTTCCTGTATTTCATATTTTTGTAGTATTCTGTTACTATAAACAAGACATGATAATATTTTTATTATGAATATATGTATTCAGTATATGTAAAAAACAAAACATATAAAAATATGACTAAAACTTGGGTAATGGAATATGCGGAGAAAAAACACACCCGATAGCTATTCCGCCCAGAAAAAGAATGACCATCATTGTCGTTAACAGGGCATGCTTTCGTTCCGTGGGCGTGGCGAACGGCGGCTTGAGGCTGTTGTCAGCCAGGGGCGGGGGTTCGCCCTTTGAATGGACATTATTGCTCATGGCCATATTCCTTGTTACGGGATTTAGGTTTCTGAACGCCATCCGTGTCCCGTAAGTTTCGCAATGGCGGAATAAAGGTTTCGCTCAGGAAACCAGCGCCGTGATGCAGGTAACTTTTGGCCTGTAGGGGGCGGTTTTTGGTGAAGCTTTTTAAAGCTTCAGAAAACGCTGTTAAAAAGAGACAGCACCAAAAAACTTTTCTTATCAATCAGTTATTTCAAAACAACGTCTCATCGGCCGTGAACGGCCATATTCACCGCGTTGTGAAGGGATCGTTTTTCGGGGGCGGGGCGTTCTGCCCCATGGAATGTCCGGGAAATGATATGCGGTGTTTCCAAGTATAAACGTAATATAAAACGGAACATGGATAGATGGCAGCGCTGTTCACGCCCCGCGCCAATGTCATCATGGTCACATGTCTGCTCGGGTGCGCCAGCGCGGTTACGGGTGGATGCCTGTGGTGGTTCGCATGGCCATATACCGATTATGCCGGCATGTGGGTGGGTGGTCGAACAGCCGGTGCCCTTCAGTCATCAGCATCACGTCGCGGGTCTGGGGCTGGATTGCCGGTTCTGTCACAGCAGCGTGGAACATAGTGCGCAGGCCAGCATGCCCCCGACCTTCACCTGCATGACATGCCATTCACAGATATGGACGAACGCCGGGGTGCTGGCGCGCGTTCGTGACAGTTTCCTCCATGATACGCCGCTGGTCTGGCCGCGCGTCACCAATGTTCCCGACTATGTCTATTTCAATCATGGCATTCATGTCGCCAAAGGCGTCGGATGCGAAAGCTGCCATGGCAATGTCGCCACCATGCCCCTGACCTACAAGGCCAGAACCCTGACGATGCAGTTCTGTCTCGACTGCCACCGCGATCCGGGGCCGCAACTGCGCCCGGCGGAAAACATATTCGATACGGGCTGGCAGCGTGACCGCGCCACACCCATGCCAGCGGCGCTGGTGGCGCGGTATCATGTGGGCGGACGTAACCTGACGGAATGCGCGATATGCCACCGCTAGGCTGGCCTTCGGGCAGGGGCGCGGTCCGCAGGCTGGCAGGCCTGTCCGATAGTGAACTGGCCCGGCATTTTCCCCAGCTTGAAACGGCCCTGTCGCATACGCTGGACCGGCGGCGCACACTCAGGCTCTTGGCTCTGGCGCTGGCCAGTGGCGGAGTTGCGGGGTGCGATCCCGGCACGCCGGATCGGGGGTTCGTCTCAGCCGTAAAAGCCGCGGAGGGCGTGGTTCCCGGTGTTCCCAACATCTATGCCACGGCGCATGTGCGTGATGGATATGCCGAAGGCATTCTCGTGACCCATCAGATGGGCCGCCCCATCAAGATTGAGGGGAACCCCGCGCATCCCGCCAGTCTGGGCGGCACGGACGCCATGGCGCAGGCCCTGATCCATGATTTTTATGATCCCGACCGCGCAGGCGGCCCGCTGCATCAGGGCATGCCCACGTCATGGCAGGACGTGGCGGGCGCGATGGGCAGGATGCGGTCAGCCATCATGACCGGACAGCCCGATGGCACACGCTCAGGCACCGGCCTGCGTATCCTGACGGGCACGGTGACATCCCCCACGCTGGGCAGGGTGATGGATCAGCTACTGGCGGCGGCCCCGGGCGCGCGGTGGCACCAGTGGGATGCGATCGGGCGGGAGAGTGTCCGGCAGGGTCTTGCCCTTGCCTATGGCCAGCCGGTTTCGGTTATTGCGGATCTGGCGCGGGCGGATGTGGTGCTGGCGCTGGATAGTGACCTGCTGGACAGCGCGCCGGGGCATCTTGCATATGCCCGGGCCTTTGCCGCGCGCCGTAATCCCGCGCGCGGGGTCATGAACCGCCTGTATGCGGTGGAACCCACGCCATCACTGACCGGCGTTGCGGCGGATCATCGGTTCATCGCGTCTCCTGCCGTGCTGAACGAGGTTATCGGTCGGCTGTCCGCGCATCTCCTGCAAAATGAAACGCCGTCGGGCGGCCCGGACTGGCTTGGCCCCATGGTGGCGGACCTGCGCGCCAGCCATGGGCGGGCGCTGGTGCATATCGGCCCCCATCATCCGCCCGAAGTCCATGCCATGGTGCAGGCCATGAACGAGGCCCTGGGCGGACGGGGCCGGGTATTCGATGTTTTCGAGCCGCCGGAATATCAGCCCGTTACGCCACCGGACACGCTGTCCACATTGATGGAGGACATGGAACGCGGTGCGGTGACGGCGCTTGTCATCCTTGACGTCAATCCCGTCCAACAGGTTCCGTGCTTCGCCGCAGCCCTGCGGCATGTGGAGACCAGTATCACCCTTGCGGACCGCCCGCATGAAACGGCGGTCACGACCCACTGGCATGTTCCGCTGGCGCATGGAATGGAGGACTGGGGCGATGCCAGGGGGCATGATGGCACGATCGCCCTTCTCCAGCCGCAGGCCATGCCCCTGTATGGTGGCATGAACATGCACGGCGCCCTGCATGCCTGCCTGGGGCAACCGTTACGCCCCGCCGCTGATCTGGTGCGCGCGACATGGCGTGATCACCTGCCTTCCCTCCGGGGCTGGCACGATGCGCTGGCGTCCGGTGTTGT
Source organism: Komagataeibacter kakiaceti JCM 25156 (assembly GCF_000613305.1). The sequence goes on along the minus strand of NZ_BAIO01000090.1, from coordinate 3,777 downwards.
CACGCAAACGGCGTCCCGGCGGGTGGGGGCGGCATTACAGCATGGCGCAGTCCGCGTGGCGTCTCCCGCCTCCTACCCGCGAAAGTCCGCGCAGCCTGTCCTGCTGCTGCGGCCCGATCCCTATCTGTGGGATGGACGGGGGGCCAACAATCCGTGGCTGCAGGAACTGCCGCGTCCGTTGAGCAAGGTGGTGTGGGACAACCCGCTACTGATCCCCCCCGACCTCGCCCGTGACATGAAACTGCGTAACGGCGATGTGGTGATACTCTCGCAGGGGGAAATCCGCAGGCGGCTTCCGGTCTGGATACAGCCGGGGCAGGCAATGGGCTGCGTGGTGGGCTTTCTGGGGTGGGGCCGCAGCCATGCGGGGGAGACGGGCAATCATGTCGGCACCGACCTGTATCCATTCCGCGACGCCTCCGGCCCGCTGCGGATCGAGGCGGGGGAGAACCCGGCCAGTCCCGTCGCCTGCACCGAACACCATGCCACGATGATTGATGCCGGGCCTTCAGATATTGCACGCCACGGCACACTGGAGCAGTTCAGGGACAATCCAGCCTTCCTGAAGGAGGGCGGGGCAGGGGAGGAAACGCTGTACCGCAGGCCACCCGACGCACCCGTCGCGTGGGGGATGAGCATCGACCTGAACGCCTGCATCGGCTGCAATGCGTGTGTCACGGCATGTCAGGTGGAAAACAATATTCCGGTGGTGGGGCGGGACGAGGTGCTGCGCCAGCGCGAAATGCACTGGCTGCGGATTGACCGCGCCTATGAAGGAACGCCAGACGCGCCCGATACGTTCTTCCAGCCGATGCTATGCATGCATTGCGAGCAGGCCCCGTGCGAGACCGTGTGTCCGGTCGGGGCGACGACACATGATTCCGAAGGCCTGAACGTGATGGTCTATAATCGGTGTATCGGGACCAAATTCTGCTCCAACAACTGCCCCTACAAGGTCAGGCGGTTCAATTACTTCGCGTTCGCGCAGTACGAAAGCCGCCCGGCCATCAGCCGCAATCCCGATGTTTCCGTTCGCACGCGCGGGGTTATGGAAAAATGTACGTTCTGCGTGCAGCGTATCGCGCAGGCGCGTATCGTTTCGGATCGTGACGGCGTGCCGGAACGTGTCGTGACCGCGTGTCAGGCGGCCTGTCCCACGCAGGCCATGAGCTTTGGCGACATCAATGACCCCATGGCGGAGGTCACGCACCGCAAGGCCAGCCCGCTCAGCTATGGCGCACTACCCGAACAGGGCACGCGACCGCGCGTGACGTATGAGGGGCGCATTCGCAACCGCAACCCGGATATCGGGTCATGACGCGCGGCATGGTCGCGCCCCGGCGGGATGAAGACATCATCCACCCCGATGAAACGCCCCGCTCCCTGACGGAGCGGATATGTGTGACGACCCTGCGCCCCGATGCCGCGCGGTGGACGCCGCTGTGGTGGTGGCTGTGCCTGGGTGTCGCACTGGCGCTGCTGGCGGGGGGCGTCGTATCCGTGGCGTGGCTGTTTTATGCCGGGCTGGGGGTATGGGGCATCGACTGGCCGGTGGCGTGGGGGTTCGATATTCTCAATTACGTCTGGTGGATCGCCATCGCCTCCGGCGGCACGTTCATTTCCGCCCTGTTCTTCGTGCTGCGCGCGCCGTGGCGTACGTCACTCAACCGGCTGGCCGAGAGCCTGACACTCTGCGCCGCCCTGTGCGCGGCCATATTCCCGATCCTGCATCTGGGGCGGCCACGGTTTTTCTACTGGCTGTTTCCCTATCCCAACACCATGGGGCTGTGGGCGCAGTTCCGCAGCCCGCTGGTGTGGGACTTTTTCGCCATCCTTGCCTATGTCTCCTGCTCCGTCATGTTCTGGTATTTCGGCCTGCTACCGGATCTGGCCACGTTGCGTGACCGGGCGCGGCGGCCGTGGCAGCAACTGTTCTATGGCGTGCTTGCGCTGGGGTTTCGGGGTTCCGGCCTGCAATGGCGGCATTACCAGCCGGTCTATGGCGTTATGGCCGCGCTCATGGCCCCGCTGGTGGTGTCGGTTCACAGCATTGTCGGCATGGATTTCGCGGGGGGCGCGACAACGGGGTGGCATTCAACCCAGTTCCCGCCGTTCTTTGTCTTCGGGGCGGGGCTGTCCGGTTTCGCCATCGTGCTGCTGGCGGTCATTCCGCTGCGCCGGGGCATGGGGCTGCAACCCTATATCACCAACCGGCATATCGACGTGCTGGGGCGGCTGCTGCTCACGGCCAGCCTGTGCGTTGCCTATGCCTATGTCATGGATGTCTTTTCAACATTCTATGGCCCGGATCAGGCGGATCGTACGATGTTCGCCTTCCGGCTTCATGGCCTGTACGCACCCCTTTACTGGGGCACGATCATGCTGAACATCGTCTTTCCGCAATTATTGTGGTGGCGTTCGGTGCGGCTGAACCAGCCGGTCGTGTGGCTGGTCTGTCTGGGTGTGATCATTGGCATGTGGCTGGAACGCTTCCAGATTATCGTGACCAGCCTGGCGCGCACGCAGCTTCCCTCCGCCTGGGGGCAATATACGCCTACGTTCTGGGAATGGAGCCTGCTGGGGGGCACGGTCGGCCTGTTCCTGACCACGTTCCTGCTGCTTGTGCGCTTTATCCCCATGCTGGCCATGGCCGAGATGCGGGCCATGCTCATGGGGGACAGGCCCTGATCGTCGCGGCATTCAGCACCGACGCAACCCTGCGCGCCGCCGCGGCCGAACTGCGGCGCGACCCGAACCGTGTGGTCGAAACCTACAGCGCCACGCAACCGTCCGGCATCACCGCGGGCTCCCGCCTTCCGCTCCTGATGCTGGGGGGCGGGCTGGTCGGGGGGCTGGGGGGTTTTGGCATGCAGGTTTACGCGACGACCGTGAGCTACCCGCTCGATATAGGCGGCAGGCCGGATTTTTCATGGCCGTCCTACATCCCCGCGACATTTGAGCTGGCGGTGCTGGGTGCGGTGCTGGCGGGGATGGTCGGTTACTGCATCGTGGCGCGTCTGCTACGCCTGTATGACCCGGTGGATGAAAGTGCCGCCATGCGGGGCGTCATGCTGGGCGCATATGTTCTTGTGGTGCGATCGGCCGACAGCGCGCGGGTGCGTGAGACGCTTGCCCGCCACGACCCGCTTACGATTGAGGAGGTCTGGCCATGAAACCCGCGCGGCCTGCCTGCTTTGTGGCCTTTGTGCTTCTGCTGCCGGCCACCGGGTGTGACGATATGTCGAAACAGCACAGGGAAAATCCCTACGCCAGCCGTGATACCGCACCCGCGGAGCCCGTGGCGGGCACGGTGGAATATCATGACGCGCCGCCTCGCGTCCCCCGGTTGACGATGGCCCTTCTCCAGCGCGGGCAAAGCGAATATCACGCCTTCTGCGCGCCCTGCCATGCGGAAACGGGACAGGGTGACGGCATGGTGGTGCAGCGCGGCTTTCCCGCACCATTGCCCCTGATGGTGGCTGACGGACAGACGGGCGGGCCGAGGCACCTGCATGATGTCATCACGGCAGGGCAGGGGATCATGTACGGCTTTGCCCAGCGGATCAGGCCGGACGACCGCTGGGCCATCGTGGCCTATCTTTACGCCCTCGGGCGCAGCCAGCATGCCACCCGCGCCGACATGACGCCCGAACAGTTGGCCCGCACGCCATGAACCGCGCGTGGCATGGCGCGCTTGTGGTATCCGCTGTCGCGCTGGTTGCGGCCGTGGCGGCGGCAATCCGCGCGCCCCATGCGGTTTTCCCGGCATGGCTGGCG
>NZ_BAIO01000091.1 GCF_000613305.1 Komagataeibacter kakiaceti JCM 25156 | reverse complement strand
CCGCGCAGCCCAAGGGCCGCTGCGGCATTTTCCAGACCTGCGCCAGCACCAAGATCGGTCTGGGCAAGGGTGACTTCATGATCCGCCTGTCCGCCGTGGGCGTGCTGCCCGAAGATCGTGACAGCAAGGTCTGGGTAAACAACCAGGCGATGGCCAACACCCGCGTCAAGACCACCAACCAGGTCATGCCGGAACTGACGCTCGAATACTTCCTGACCGACAACATCTCCCTTGACCTGATCGCCACCAGCACCCGCCATGAAGTCGCGGCCGAAGGCGGCGCGCTGCAAGGCCTGACCGGACATGGCAAGACCGACGCGGGTAGCGCATGGGTGCTGCCGCCGACGGTGACCGTCGCGTGGCATTTCCGTCCGCACAAGCGCCTGAACCCGTATGTGGGTGTCGGTGGCACCTTCATGTGGTTCCACAACATGAGCGGCAGTGGCGCGCTTGGCCTGAACAAGCTGAACTCCGGCTTCACCGGTGGCCCGTCCATCAACGCCGGTGTGGATTACCAGCTCGTGGGCAACTGGTTCTTCAACTTCGACGTGAAGCAGATGTTCGTGCGCATGCACGCCTGGGCTGAAAACGACGGCGAAACCCTGAAGGTGAAGGCCCACGACTCGCTCGACCCGACCGTCGTGTCCGCTGGTATCGCCTACCGGTTCTAATGGCATGAACGCGGCAGACAGCACCCTGCTTTCGCGCTACGGTGGCAATCTGCCGCGTTACACCAGCTATCCCACCGCCGCACAGTTTTCCGATGCGGTGGGACCGGCGGAAAGCCAGCAATGGCTCTCCGCCCTGCCGGCGTCACAGCCGGTTTCCCTTTATCTGCACGTTCCCTTCTGCGACATGCTGTGCCGGTTCTGCGGGTGCAATACCGCCGTGCTGCGCGATACGGATGCACGCGCGGCCTATGCCGCCCTGCTGCATGAGGAACTGCGCCGGGTCGTGGCCCTGATCGGTCCCGGCCGCCGTGTCACCCATCTGCAATGGGGCGGCGGCACGCCCACTACCCTCCCCGCCAGCGCGATGCGCCGCGTCATGCAGGCCATACGCCAGGATTTCGTGATCGCCCCGGATGCGGAAATCAGCATCGAGGTCGATCCCCGCCACCTTCCGCCCGAATATCCCGCCCTGCTGCATGAACTCGGCTTCAACCGCGCCAGCATGGGCGTGCAGGATCTGGACGCGAACGTGCAGAAGCCTGCGGCCGGATCCAGAGCTGGGAGCAGACGCGCGCCTGCCTCGACGCGCTACGCGCGGCCGGGGTGGACTCGATCAATATCGACCTGATCTACGGCCTGCCCCGGCAGGATACGGACAGCGTCACCCGCACGGCGCGGGCGGTGGCCAGCCTGCGCCCCGACCGGCTGGCCGTGTTCGGCTATGCCCATGTGCCGTGGAAGCAGAAGCGCCAGAACCTGATGCCGGTAGGTGAACTGCCCGGCCCGCAGGCGCGGATCGCGCAGCGCGCCGCGATCGACGCCGTGCTGCGCGACGAAGGCTTCCTGCCCGTGGGGCTGGATCACTATGTCAGCCCGCATGACAGCATGGCGCGCGCCATGGAGTCGGGCACGCTGCACCGCAATTTCCAGGGCTACACCACGGACAGCGCCCCGGCCCTGATCGGTATTGGCGCGTCCGCCATTTCCTCCCTGCCGATGGCATGACCCAGAACGCCACGACATCCGCCGCCTATGCCCGGCTGATGGCGGAGATGACGGACAGGCTGCCGGTCATGCGGGGGGTGCCCCTGCTGGCTGATGACCATGTGCGCGCCGCCATCATCAAGCAGCTCATGTGCACGATGCAGGTGGATGTGGACCAGATCATTACGGAGTACCACCTGCCTGCCAACAGTTTCGGCCCGGAACTGTCCCGTCTGGTGCCCATGGTGCAGGACGGGCTGGTGGACATGAACGCCCGCCATGTGCAGGTTACTGAAAAAGGGCGCGCTTTCGTGCGCCATGTCGCATCGGTGTTTGACCGCTATCTGTCACCGCAGAGCAGCGCCCGCCATGCGAGCGCCCTGTAACCCGTCTCCCCCCTTCCGGCCCTGGCGCGCCCCGCGCCGGACCCAGCAGATAAAACATCCGGCCATGCAACCCAACCACGTCATTGCTGCCCTTACCGCCAGCCCTGTCCTGCCATGGCCCTTTCCCCACTGGCAGATGCACGACGTGCTGCCCGCATCCGTGGCCACGGCGCTGGTGACATGGATGCCGGACGCCCGTTTCCTTGGCGGGGAGAGCGGAGGACAGCGGGCCGGGCGCAACGGACGCCGCCTGTTCATTACCCCCGCGCTCCGCGCGGCCAATCCGGCGCTGGACGATCTGGCGCGCCTGTTCGATGACGCCGGGACACGGGCGACATTCACCTCCCGTTGCGACGCGAACCTTGAAAACGCGGCCCTGCGCCTTGAACTCTGCCTTGATACGGATGGGTTCTGGCTTGAGCCCCATACCGATATCGGGGCCAAGCGGCTGACGCTTCTGGTCTCGCTTTCCATGGGGGCGGAAGCGGCTGACTGGGGCACGGACATCATGACGGCGGAGGGCGCGCCGGTGGCGCGGGCCTCGGGGCTGTTCAATTCCGGGCTGCTGTTCATTCCGTCCGACCGGTCATGGCATGGTTTCCTGCCGCGCCCGCTGAAGGGGGTGCGCCGCACGCTGATCGTCAATTACGTCGGCCCCGAATGGCTGGCGACGGATGAACTGGCCCGCCTGCCCGCCATGGCGTGAAAACCCCCATTTGCGCGCGCCGTTTGGCCCTGGAATGCGCAACGGGACTTTATTCCGGAACCAAACGGCTCTAGGAAGCAGTACGGTTGAGGTGAAATCCCATTCATCCCATGTCATCCCGGTCATGACGCAAGAGGACAACAGAGGTATGAGCGAGACCCAGCGCGAGACTATGGAATTCGATGTCGTGATCGTTGGTGGCGGTCCATCGGGCCTTGCGGCGGCCATCCGGCTGCGGCAACTGGCGCCTGACGCCAGCGTCTGCCTGATCGAGAAGGGCAGCGAGATCGGCGCGCATATCCTGTCGGGCGCCGTAATCGAACCCCGCGCGCTACAGGAACTCCTGCCGCACTGGCGCGAGGAAGGCGCCCCGCTGGATACCCCCGTGACAGAGGAGCAGGCGCTCTACCTGACACGCACCGGCAGCCTTGAAGTGCCCTTCCTCGAGCGCGTGATGCCGCATATGAGCAACCACGGCAACTTCATCGTAAGCCTTGGGGATCTGTGCCGCTGGCTTGCCGGCCGGGCCGAGGAACTGGGCGTTGAAATCTACCCCGGTTTCGCGGGGGCCGAAGTGCTGGTTGATGACAGTGGCCGCGTGACCGGTGTCGCGACGGGTGACATGGGCATCGGGCGCGATGGCCAGCCCACCGGCAATTACGCCCCCGGCATGGAACTGCGCGCGAAATACACCCTGTTCGCGGAAGGCTGCCGGGGTTCGCTGACCAAGCAGGTCACGGCGATGTACGACCTGCGCAAGGGCGTCGATCCGCAGACCTATGGCCTCGGCATCAAGGAACTGTGGGAAATCCCCAAGGAAATGCACCGCCCCGGTCTGGTGCAGCACAGCTTCGGCTGGCCGCTGGATGACCGGACCTATGGCGGGGCGTGGATGTACCATTTCGGAGAAAACCTCGTCTCCTACGGGTTTGTGGTCGGGCTGGACTATCCCAATACGTGGCTTTCCCCGTTTGACGAGATGCAGCGCGCGAAACTGCACCCCGCCTTCCGCCCCTATTTCGAGAATGGCCGCCGCGTCGCCTATGGCGCGCGCGCGCTGTCGGAAGGCGGGATCCAGTCCATCCCGCGCCTGACATTCCCCGGCGGGGCGCTGATTGGCGATACGGCGGGCTTCCTGAACGTGCCCAAGATCAAGGCACCCACACCGCCATGAAATCGGGCATGCTGGCGGCCGAGGCCGTGGCGGAGGCCCTGGCCACGAACCGTGTGGAACCGGGTTCCTACACGCGGCGCATCAGGGATTCGTGGCTGTGGCAGGAACTGCGCGCGGTGCGCAACATCCGTCCGGCCTTCGCCAGGTTCGGCATGAAGGCCGGGGCGCTGTATTCCGGCATCGACGCCATGCTGCTGCGCGGGCGGGCGCCGTGGACGCTGCACACGCGCCATGCCGATAACGAGACGCTGGAAGCGGCCTCCATCTCACCAAAGATCAGCTACCCCAAACCCGATGGCAGGATCACGTTTGATCGCCTCTCCTCGGTGTTCCTGTCCGCCACCAACCATGAGGAGGACCAGCCGGTCCACCTGAAGGTGCGCAATACCTCGCTGTGGAAAACGGTGAACTGGGATGTCTTCCGCTCACCCGAAAGCCGTTACTGCCCGGCCGGCGTGTATGAAGTGGCGGATGAGGCCACGGATCCGCGCCTGCAGATCAACGCGCAGAACTGCGTGCACTGCAAGACGTGCGACATCAAGGATCCGGCCCAGAACATTGACTGGACCACACCGGAGGGGGCAGGCGGCCCGAACTATCCCGGCGGGATGTAATCTGGCGGCAGGTACGGTATGTAGCTGCCACACAGATTGCCCTTATCCGAATACAGACAGGCAAATATGCAATGAAGGTTCTCGTACCCGTTAAGCGCGTGCTTGATTACAACATCAAGGCACGCGTCAAGGCCGATGGTTCCGGCGTTGAAACCGCCGGCTTCAAGATGTCCATCAATCCGTTTGACGAAATCGCGGTTGAGGAAGCCGTGCGCCTGAAGGAAAAAGGCGTGGTGACGGAAATCGTCGCGGTCTCGATCGGGGAAGCCAAGGCACAGGACACGCTGCGCACGGCCATGGCGATGGGTGCTGACCGCTCCATCCTGGTGGAAACCGACACGGTCACGGAACCGCTGGCCGTCGCCAAGGTGCTCAAAGCACTGGTGGAAAAGGAAAAGCCGGATCTGGTCATTCTGGCAAGCAGGCCATTGATGACGACATGAACGCCACCGGCCAGATGCTGGCCGGCCTGTTGGGCCGCCCGCAGGCGACATTCGCCTCCAAGGTGGAAGTGGCCGATGGCGAAGTGACCGTGACCCGTGAGATCGATGGCGGCCTGCAGACCGTCAAGCTGGCGCTGCCCGCCATCATCACGGCGGATCTGCGCCTGAACGAGCCGCGCTACGCCTCGCTGCCCAACATCATGAAGGCGCGCAAGAAGCCGCTGGAAAAAATCACGCCCGCCGATCTGGGCGTGGACATGACGCCGCGGCTGAGCGTGATCTCGGTTGCCGAACCGCCGGAACGCAAGGCGGGCATCAAGCTCGACTCGGCTGCTGAACTGGTTTCGCGTCTGCGCAACGAAGCAAAGGTGATCTGATCATGACCGTACTTGTTTATCTGGATCATGACGGTGGCGTGATCCGGCAGGCGTCCCGTTCGGCCATTGCGGCGGCGGCGAAGCTGGGTGATGTCGATGTGCTGGTCACCGGGGCCGATGCGGCGGCGGCGGCAAAGGCGGCAGCGGCCATTCCGGGCGTGAAGAAGGTGCTTCAGGTCACCGACACCACTGGCAACAGCGAACTGGCCGAACCCATGGCGGCGCTGCTGGCGGAGCTTGCGGGGGGATATACGCATATCCTCGCCGCATCGTCGGCCACGTCCAAGAACGTGCTGCCGCGCGCGGCGGCGCTGCTGGACGTGCAGCCGATCCCGGACATCATCGCCGTCAATGACGCCGATACCTTCGTTCGCCCCATCTATGCGGGCAGCGCGCTGGCCACGGTAAAATCGGCTGACACAAAAAAGGTGATCACGGTCCGCGCTTCCGCTTCGACCCGGTTCCGGCCGAAGGGGGCAACGCGGTGATCGAGGAAGTCGCCCTGCCGGCCGGTCCGGGTGGTTCGACCTTCATTTCCACGGAACTGTCCCAGTCCGAACGCCCGGAGCTGGAATCCGCGCGTGTTGTGGTGTCGGGCGGACGCGGCATGCAGAACGAGGAGAATTTCAAGCTCCTCAACCCGCTGGCCGACCGGCTTGGGGCCGCCATTGGCGCATCGCGCGCGGCGGTGGATGCCGGGTTTGTTCCCAACGAATACCAGGTGGGCCAGACCGGCAAGATCGTGGCGCCGGAACTCTACATCGCCCTTGGCATTTCCGGTGCGATCCAGCATCTGGCCGGGATGAAGGACAGCCGGGTCATCGTCGCGGTGAACAAGGACCCCGAGGCGCCGATCTTCCAGGTGGCCGATTACGGCATTGTGGGGGATCTGTTCACGGTCCTGCCGCAGCTTGAGGCCGAACTGGACAAGGCTGGCTGAACCAGAACGGTTCCATACAGTAAGTTAAAGGGGCGCGGGTGTTTATCCCGCGCCCTTTTTTTATGGCTTTCTATTCGCTTTCCAGCACCGCATGGGCGCGGGCCACCACGGTGTCATATTCCTGCTGGGTCAGGTCGCCCCGATGCAGCATTTCACTGGCGCGGGCGAGTGCGTCGCGCGCATGGGTCGCATCGGGTATGGGATAGCGCCGCCCCGGCAGGGCAAAGGCTGAATCGGGCAATGCATCACGTTCGGCCGCAGTCAGTCTGGACATCGGTCATTCTCCCTCAACGGAACGATCCCCACCACGAAAAAGGGTGGGGGAAACCCGCAGGGTAGAGAAAACCCGACGGCGTCAGATACGTAAAAGAGGGATGGCACCCCATTGCCTTCGCCATGAAAAAACAGGGCCCCCCTGCGGGGACCCTGCCAGTGAAACGCCGGTGCGGCAGCATCGCGTTCTATCCGGATTTTTACCGGACTTTCTTTGTATTTATGGAAGCCAGCAGGCTCCGTGTGAGTCTGTATGCCATCCTGATCTTTAAAGGTCAACAATAAATATAAATAAAAAATATGATTTTACTTTTTTGCGCTGCACAATTCTTGGATTTATTTTGCAGCGCACAATGTGGTGCCAGTATATACAGAACAGCCCGCCATTTTTCTGCCATATCATAAAAAACAGGGCATATAAGGCCCTTGTGCCGCCTTTCATTGCCCCGCATCATGCAGGTTCAGATCATCTGACCGACAGCAGACTGGACACCCGAATGGGGGGAAATCCCGTAAAACGACCGCATGCCGCATTCTGCACGGGCCGTATCATCCGTCACGTTGTCGTTATGGCGGGCACGGGGGCCATTGGCCTCATGGCGGTCTTCATCGTCGATCTTCTGAACCTGTTCTACATCTCCTGGCTGGGTGACCCGGCACAGACGGCGGCCATCGGGTTCGCCGGGGTCATAAGCTACGTCCAGATCGCCGTATCCATCGGCCTGTCCATCGGGATCGGGGCCATCACCGGCAGGCTGATCGGCGCGGGCCGGATCGAACAGGCCCGGCGGGTCGCGTCCTCCTTCGGCGTGGTGATGCTGGGGGCGTGCTTCCTGATCGGCCTGGCCACGGCATGGCTGGCGGCA